>NZ_BAAGSO010000070.1:0-113117 GCF_054782395.1 Streptomyces daliensis
GCGGGCGGGCCTGTCCGGGGGCAAGAGCGTGCCGGAGTCGGTGCGTGAGCGGCCCCGGCTGTTCGTCACCCTGACCGCCCCGAGCTTCGGCCGTGTCCACCGTGTGACCGAGGGCGGGCCGTGCCGCCTGGGCCGGGGTGGCGGGGTGTGCGAGCACGGTGTGCCGCTGGGCTGCGGCCTGGTCCACGCCGAGGGGGACCCGTTGGCCGGTGCGCCGCTGTGCGGGGCCTGCTACGACTTCACGGGGCATGTGCTGTGGCACGCGCACGCCGGGCGGCTGTGGGACCGCTTCACCACTGCGGTACGGCGTCACCTCGCCTCGGCCGGTGGGGTGCCGCGTTCCCGGCTCGGTGAACACGTGGTGGTCTCCTTCGCCAAGGTGGCCGAGTTCCAGCAACGGGCGGCCGTGCACTTCCACGCGGTCGTACGCCTCGACGGTCCGGAGGGTCCGGGCTCGCCTGCACCGTCCTGGGCGAGCGGGGAACTGCTCACACAAGCGGTGGCCCATGCTGCCGCACACAGCTTCGTGACCGTGCCGGAATCCGCTGCGTACGGAACCGAACGCTGCACGTGGGGGGAGCGGGTCGATATCCAGCCCGTCCGCTCCTTCGCCGAGGGTGACGACCTGTCAGATGCGAAGGTCGCGGCGTACGTGGCCAAGTACGTCTCGAAGAGTGCGGCCGATACCGGGGCGGGCCTGGATGCCAGGGTCACGCGGTACGCCGACATCCAGTCGTCAGCCGTCAGCCGTCACACACGGGCCCTGATGGGCACCTGCTGGCGTCTGGGCGGCCTGGCGGAACTCGCGCACCTTCGGCTGCGCGCGTCGGCTCACACGCTCGGCTACCGGGGGCACGTGCTGACCAAGTCCCGTCGCTACTCCACCACGTACGCCGCACTGCGTGCCGAACGTGCGGAGCATCTGCGCACCCTCGAAGGAAGGGAGACGGACGAGGCGGACACCGTTACCGAAGCCTCTTGGCGCTTCGTCGGCTCCGGTCACTCCCCCGGCGCTGCCCTCCTCGCGGCCGGAATTGCCGAGGACCTTGTCATCAACCGTGAGGTCGCTCGGGAAGAATTGGGCGCTGCTTCCTGGGAGGCGGACGCATGAGTACGCAAGGAGTGACGCCCCCGGCCCGCAAGGCCAAGCCGAAAGCCGACAGCCATACCCGTGAAGCCTTCGTCCGTAGCTGGCTCGACGACATCCGGCGTCCCCCGCCGGACCTCGTGAACCGACTGCGTGACCTGCTTCCCCCGCCCGTCACATCACGGGACGATCACAGACAGGAGACGAACAGGAATCAATGATGCACGGGGATAGGGCCGCTAAAACTGCCGTTTCCGCAGCTCAGGCCCTATCCCCGGCTAGTAAAGTGCCCGGATCGAAGTACTGGCCCGGGAAGCGGAGGGGGGTGTAGGTGGTGGCGTTGGTGGTCCAGGTGGTGGTGCCCCACAGGGTGGTGCGGGTGCGCCAGGCGAGGGTGCCGGATTCGTCTACCAGTTCCGTCGGGGTGCCGACCAGGTCCGTGACGATGGCGAAGAAGCGGGAGTCGATCTCGGTCTGGGACGTGGCGTCCGTGAGGCGTTCCGTCTGGGCCAGGGGGCGCAGGCCGTCGTGGTCCCAGGTCAGCGTCACCGGGTCGGGCAGGCCGGGCCCTGTCGTGGTCTGTTCGGCCAGGGTGGGGCCGTCCCAGGTGAAGTCGACGCGTTCTGTCGCGGAGTGCTTCGCGATGCGGCGGCCCAGCGGGTCGTACGTGTAGCGCCAGACGGTGCCGTCCGGAGTGGTCACCGAGGTGAGGTGGTCCTCCGCGTCCCAGGTGTAGCGCCAGGTGTCCGGCTTCTTCGACAGGCGGGACTTCTGCCGCAGGACCACCCGCCCTGCCGCGTCGTGCTCGTAGCGCAGCGCCCCGGCCGTGCGCAGGCGTGTGCCGGTGTAGGTGCGGGTGCCCTGGGCCTCGGCCCCCGGGTGGGCGGCGGGCCAGGCGGCACGGGTCTGGTTGCCCGTCTCGTCGTACGCGTAGGACTCCGTCCAGTCCTGCGCCCGCACCCCGGTCACCCGCCCCGCCGCGTCGAGGTCGAAGACGCGCGGCCCGTTCAGCGCGTCCTCCACCCCCACCAGGTGACCGTCCGCGCGGTAGGTCCAGGCGCGGTGCTGGATCGTGGCGGCCGAAGGGCCGCCGGTGACCGTCTGGGCGCTCAGGCGTCCGGCCGGGTCCCACACCTGCGCGAACTGGACCGCGTCCCCGACCCGGCGCCCGACCTCGCGCCCCGCCGCGTCCCGCGTGAAGTCCACGGTGCGCCCGCCCGTGGTCAGCGAGGTCCGGTTGCCGGAGGAGTCGTACGTCGTCTCCGCGACGGCGCCCGTGGGCGTCACCCGTCGCGTCCGGCGGCCCACCGCGTCCCAGGCGTACGTCGTCGCGCGGCCGTTGACCACCTCGGCCTTGATCCGCCCCAGCCGGTCCCGCTGCCACATCACCTCCGCGTCCGGGCCCATCGCGTGCAGCAGCCGTCCCGCGGGGTCGTAGCCGAACGTCGTCACCGCGCCGTCCGCGTCCTTGCGCACCACCTGGCCCAGCACGTCCCGCTCGAAAGCCACCGTCTGGCCCAACGGGTTGGTACGGGACTCCAACTGGCCCGCAGCGTCGTAGCCGTACATCACCTCGCGGTCGTCGAAGTCCGACTCCGACACCAGGCGTCCGGCCGCGTCGTACGCGTAGTCCCAGCTCAGCCCGTGCGGATCGGTGACCCGCGTCAGGCGCAGTTCCGCGTCGTGCGTGAACGCGTACCGCACCCCGTCCGGGCCCGTCCGTGCCGCCAGCAGGTCGAAGTGCGTGTACTCGTACGACGTCACGCCCCCGACCGCGTCGACGTGGCGGACGCGGTTGCCCTCCCCGTCGTACGCCCACGACTCGCTCGCCCCGTCAGGCCCCGTACGCCGCGCGAGCCGCCCCTCCACCGTCCACTCCAGCCGCGTCGCCGCGCCCACCGGGTCGGTGATCACGACGGGCCGTCCGAACGCGTCCCGCTCGTACCGCGTCACCTCCCCGCCCGGCTCCGTCACCGCCACCGGCAGCCCCGCCGCGTCGCACCGCACCCGCGTCACGGCGCCCAGCGCGTCCGTCACCGAGGCCAGGTGGCCGCGCGCGTCGTACCCGTACCGCGTCACGCACCCCGCCGGGTCGGTGACGGCCACCCGGTTGCCCCGCCCGTCGTACGCGAACTCCCACCGCGCGCCGTCCGCCTCCACGACCCGGACCGGCAGGCCCCGTTCCCCGTAGGCGACCTCCCTCGCGCGTCCGTCCGGACGCGTCACCCGGACAGGACGGCCCTCCCCGTCCCGTTCGACGCGCGTGACCCGGCCCAGCGCGTCGGTACGGGACAGGAGCCGTCCGTGCCGGTCGCTCTCCGTGCGGACCGTGTGTCCGAGCGCGTCGGTGACGGCGACGACCTGGCAGGCGCGGTTGATGAGGTACCGGGTGGTGTTGCCGCGTGCCGTGGTCAGCGTGGTGACGCGGTGTCCGGTGGCCGCGTCGGGGTCCTCGTAGGCGATACGGACCTGGAGGTGCCCGTCCGTGCCGCCCTCCGCGACGACGCGGTGACGGTCGTCGTAGACGTAGTCGTAGCGCCGGTCGTTCGTGTCGGTCCACGAGGTGATCCGGCGTTCCTCGTCGTACGCGAAACGCAGCGGCAGCCCGGAGGAGTTCACGACGCCGGTGAGGTTGCCGCGCTCGTCGTAGCCGTACCGCTTGATGAGCTGATCCGTGCCCTCCGGCCCCGCGCCCTCCGGACCCGTACTCCCCGGTCCCGCGCCTACCAGGCTCAGGGCCGTGACGCGGCCGTTGTCCGTGGTGACGGCGAGTTCATAGCCGCCCGAGTGGGCGATACGGGAGGGGGCGCCGTCGGGCGCGTACTCGAAGGTGATCCGGTTGCCGTTGCGGTCGGAGATCTCCTCCAGCGGCGCGACTCCGTCGCCGCCAGGACCGGACGCGGCCGGGCCCGTGAAGTGCCGGGTGTGGCCGCTCTCGGGATCGGTCAGCAGATAGTCGCCGTCGGCGTCGATCGCGAGCGGCCTGCGCGGGCCGCTCTCCGGCAGCGTCGGCACACCGGGCGCCGGATGGGGGTAGGGCAGCAGGAGGCCGTCCTCGGTGACGAGGACGACGCCCTCGGCGTCGATCTCCAGGCGCTGGTCGACGGTGCTGGCCCAGGAGGGCCCGAACCAGCGGCCCGCGCGGTAGCCGGACTCCACCTGCCGGCGGAAGACCAGCGGCAGCGTGCCCGGCAGGGCCACGTCGGTCTGCGGCAGATACATCTTCCCCGTGGCCAGGTCCACCGGGTCGGTGTCGTCGGAGCACCTGTCCTTGTTCTCGGTCTTGTGCTCCTGCGGGCCGTCGCGGTCCAGGTCGTCACGTGCCCGCGTGTCCTCGCCCGGAGAGTGCTCGTGCGGAGCCCTCCGCGCAGCCCCCAGCCCCTTGCGGGCCAGCCCCATCCCCTTGGAACCCAGCGCCTCGGGGATCAGCCGGGCGGTGAACTCGGTGGGGTTCTCGCGGAACCCGTCCCACATCGCCTTGCCCGTGCCGACCGGGTCGTTGCTCATCCGGACCAGCCCGGTCACGGTGCTGTTCAGGTTCATGACGTACGCGCCGGGGTGCGTCATGTTGTACGGGTCCTGCGGGTTCAGGCCGCGCGCGAAGTTCGCGAGGCCCGCCGTGCCGCGTATGAGGCCGCCCGCCGCGAACGAGGCGTCCGTCTTCAGCCCGTCCAGGCCCGAGTCGAGCTGCATGCTGTCCGGCGGCTTCGGCGGCGCCGCGTCCCTGGCCGCGTCGACGGCCGTACGGGCGGTGCTCGCGGCCTCGTCGCGCTGTCGCCGTGCCTCGTCGAGGAGGGCCTGCGCGGCCTGCATGCCGGAGGCGCCCGGATCGCTGTCGGCCGGTTTGTCGGGGAGTTCGTCGCCCTTGAGGCCGTAGTCGACCGAGTCCTGATAGGTCTTGACCTTCTCCGCGTGCGCGTCCGACGCCGCCTTCGCCTTCCGGTACTTCGCCAGCGCCTCCCGCGCCTGCCCCTGCGCCCAGTCGACGGTCCCGGCGAAGTCGTCCAGCGCCTTGGCCGCCTTCTCGCAGGCGTCCGCCGCCTTGTGCCACTTCTTCGGCTCGACGGCGACCTTCTCCCGGAACGCGTCCGCCGCCTTGCCCCGCAGATGCTCGGAGTCCAGCCCCTTCAGTCCTGCGGCGACCTTCTCGAACGCCTTCTGGAAGTCTTTCAGATGCGACGCGTTCGCGCGCAGCGTGCTCACGCTGCCGTGGATCAGCTTCTTCGGGTCCTCGGTCTCCCCCAGTCGCGCCTCGCCGACCTGCGCGCCCAGCCGGTTGGCGGCGGCGTCGCCCTTGTCGCGCAGCCAGTTCGTCGCGCCCTCGGGCGCGCCCGCTTCGTCGAAGCGGTCGGCGACGTAGTCCGTGCCGCGGTCGACGGCCGTGCCGAGCATCTCGGCACCCTTCTCCGCGCCGTCCTCCAGCCAGTCAGGCGTGAAGTCCCCCAGGCCCATCAGCCGTCGCCCTCCCGCTCGGCCCCCTGCTCATCCCCTTGCTGCCGGGCCCGGTCCTCGGGCGAGGGCCCGAACGTGTCGTCCAGCGCCCGCTCCCGCGCCTCC
This sequence comes from Streptomyces daliensis, assembly GCF_054782395.1. Taxonomy (NCBI): domain Bacteria; kingdom Bacillati; phylum Actinomycetota; class Actinomycetes; order Kitasatosporales; family Streptomycetaceae; genus Streptomyces; species Streptomyces daliensis. The sequence continues at coordinate 5,645 of NZ_BAAGSO010000070.1, forward strand.
TCGGGGATCCCGGCGCGGTCCAGCACGAAGTCCGTACGGGCCCCGCCCAGGCCCTCGCTGCTGAGGCTGCGGCCCGTGTCCTTCCACTCCTGGCCCATCGCGCTGAGCGCCGCCTTCTGCTGCGCGGGGGTCTCGGGCGCGTCGGGCTCGATGATGGCGCTGTAGCTCTGCCCGGCCACGTCGTCCTCGCTCGCGTACGGGTTGCCCACCAGCGAGTTGAGGCCCACCTTCCAGGTGCCCGCCCAGTACGCGTCCTGCTCCCACACCATGCCGGCGGCCAGGCCCAGCTTCTCCGCCAGGACGTTGGCCTCGCCGACCAGCGCCCGCACCCCCCACTCCCAGCGCTCGCAGAAGCCCTCGAAGGAGTCGGCCAGCGCGCCGTCGCCCGCCTCCAGGCCCGTCATGGCCATGCTGCTGAACCCGGCGCCCCGCAGGGAAGCCGACTCCGAGGCGAAGCCGTCCAGTTCCTTCAGCTCACCGATCGCGGCGCGCAGCCCCTTGGTGATGGCCTTCAGGGACTTCTCGCTGACGTCCAGATCCCCGAACTCGCTCGCCACCACCGCTGGACCCTCCCCCGACTCTCTCGACACCCCGGTTCACAACCCGGCCCACCGGTTACCTGCCAGTCGCCACGGGCGCACACAGCACCGTAACGGCGCATCCCGCGCACCACACGCCCCGCCCCACGCTGCTCCGCTCCACCTCGTGACGGACGACGAGGGCGGCATGGTCCGGTTGCCGTAGCCGCACCCGCGTGCGGGGCGCGACGGACGAGGGAGGACAGCGGGAACGAGGAGGCTGGAGGGAGCGGCCGAGTTGAGTACCCGTACTCAGGCGTTCCCGTCCCCGACGGGCGGAGCATGGAAGGCATGCTCTGGTCCGACCCCCGCGACGAGCCGCCGGAGGAGCTGCGTACCGCCCAGTCGATGCTGCGGCGTCTGACCTGGCTGCTCCCGGTGGCCGTCGTGATCGTGCTCCTGCTCTCCTCGGTCCGCTGATACGCGCACCGAGTCCGTCCGGGTCCGCACCCGGCCTCCCGCCCCGGCTCCTTACGATGGCGGCCATGACCTCTCAGCTCCCCGGCGCCACAGCGCCCGCCCGCCGTCTCGTCCTCGCCTCCGCCTCGCCCGCCCGGCTCGGGCTGCTCCGGCAGGCCGGGCTCGCGCCCGAGGTGGTCGTCAGCGGGGTCGACGAGGACGCGCTCGACGCGCCCACACCGGCCGAGCTGGCCCTCGTGCTCGCCGAGGCGAAGGCGACAGCGGTGGCCGGTCGCGCGGAGGCGGCCGGTGCTCTCGTCGTCGGCTGCGACTCGGTGCTGGAGCTGGACGGGCAGGCGCTGGGCAAGCCCGCCGACGCCGAGGAGGCCACGGCGCGCTGGAAGGCGATGCGCGGGCGTTCCGGGGTGCTCCAGACGGGGCACTGCGTGATCGACACCCTCCACGGCACCCGCGCCTCGGCCACCGCCTCCACCACGGTGCACTTCGGGGAGCCGACGGACGCCGAGGTCGCGGCGTACGTCGCCTCGGGCGAACCGCTGCACGTCGCGGGCGCGTTCACGCTCGACGGCCGGTCGGCGCCCTTCGTCGAGGGCATCGAGGGCGACCACGGCAACGTCCTCGGCCTCTCCATGCCGCTGCTGCGCAAGCTCCTCGCGGAACTGGACATTCCGGTGACCAGCCTCTGGGCGTGAGGCCCCGCGCCTCCACCGCTCCGACTTGGACATAACGACACTCAATCGAGATCTTTTACTCCGTCGTGGCTGGTTAGCATCGTCGCTGGCCCCTGCATGCAACATCCTGTGGAAAGGCAAGGCACGACGGAGTGTCCAAGTTCTCCCCCCTACGCATCGCCGCCTGGATCTGTGTCGCCGCGCTCGGCGCCACGGGCTGGGCCGTACTCGCGCTCTCCCGGGGCGAGAAGATCTCCGCGATCTGGGTCGTCGCCGCCGCGGTGGGCTCGTACCTCATCGCGCAGCGCTTCTACGCCCGCTTCCTCGCCCGCAAGGTCCTGCGGACCGACGACAGCCGCGCGACCCCGGCCGAACGGCACGACGACGGCGTCGACTTCCACCCCACCGACCGACGCGTCCTCTTCGGCCACCACTTCGCGGCCATCGCGGGCGCCGGACCCCTCGTAGGGCCCGTGCTCGCGGCCCAGATGGGCTATCTGCCGGGCACGATCTGGATCGTCGTCGGCGTGATCTTCGCGGGCGCCGTCCAGGACATGGTCGTCCTCTTCTTCTCGATGCGCCGCGACGGCAAGTCGCTCGGGCAGATCGCGCGGGACGAGATCGGCAGGGTCGGCGGAATCGCCGCGCTGATCGCCGTGTTCGCCATCATGATCATCATCCTCGCGGTGCTGGCGCTCATCGTCGTGCAGTCCCTCGCCGAGTCCGCCTGGGGCACCTTCTCCATCGCGATGACCATCCCGATCGCCTTCTTCATGGGCGTCTATCTGCGCTGGCTGCGCCCTGGCCGGATCACCGAGGTCTCGCTGATCGGCGTCGCGCTGCTGCTGCTCGCCATCGTCAGCGGGCGCTGGGTGGCCGAGGCGCCGTGGGGCGACGCGTTCGTCCTGTCGCCGAAGACGCTGGTCGTCTGCCTCGTCGTGTACGGGTTCGTCGCGTCCGTGCTGCCCGTCTGGATGCTGCTCGCGCCCCGCGACTACCTCTCCACCTTCATGAAGGTCGGCACGATCATCCTGCTCGCCGTCGGCGTGCTGATGGCCAACCCCGACCTCGCGGCCGACCCCCTCACCCACTTCGCGCGCGAGGGCAACGGGCCGGTCTTCGCGGGGTCGCTCTTCCCGTTCGCGTTCATCACGATCGCCTGCGGCGCGCTCTCAGGGTTCCACGCCCTGATCTCCTCCGGGACCACCCCGAAGATGATCGAGAAGGAGGGCCAGGTCCCGCTGATCGGCTACGGCTCCATGCTGATGGAGTCCTTCGTGGCCATCATGGCGCTGGTCGCCGCCTGCGTGATCGACCCGGGCCTCTACTACGCCATGAACGCGCCCGCAGGCGTGCTCGGCGACAGCCTCCAGTCCGCCTCGCAGGCCGTGCAGGGCTTCGGCTTCCACATCAGCCCGGACCAGCTCCGGTCGATGGCGGACGCGGTCGGCGAGGAGAGCCTTGTCGCGCGCACGGGCGGCGCTCCGACGCTGGCCGTCGGCATGGCGGTGATCCTCGCCAAGGCGTTCGGCAGCGACGGCATGATGTCCTTCTGGTACCACTTCGCCATCATGTTCGAGGCGCTGTTCATCCTCACCGCCGTCGACGCCGCCACCCGCGTCGGGCGCTTCATGCTCCAGGACACCTTCGGCAACTTCCTGCCGCGCTTCCGCGACAAGGAGTGGAAGCCCGGCATCTGGATCACCTCGGCGCTCGTCGTCCTCGCCTGGGGCTACTTCCTGTGGGTCGGCGTCACCGACCCACTCGGCGGAATCAACCAGCTCTTCCCGCTCTTCGGCACGGCGAACCAGCTCCTCGCCTCCATCGCCCTGACCATCTGCACCACGCTGCTGATCAAGTCCGGGCGGCTCAAGTGGGCCTGGGTGACGGGCGCGCCGCTGGCCTGGGCGCTGGCCGTGACGATGACGGCGAGCTGGCAGAAGGTCTTCTCGTCCGACCCCGCCGTGGGCTTCTTCGCGCAGCGCGCCAAGTACCAGGACGCGCTGGCCGACGGGAAGGTACTGGCCCCGGCCAAGTCGCTCTCCGACATGGAGACCGTCGTCCACAACTCCACCGTCACGGGCACGCTGTCCGCCGTCTTCGCCGCGCTGACGATCGTCATCTTCCTGGCGTGCGCCCGCGTCTGCGTGAAGGCGCTGCGCAACGGGGGCTCGCTCCCGACGCACGAGGACGCCTACGTGGAGTCCAGGCTGACGGCGCCCTCGGGGATGTTCCCGACGGCGGAGGAGCGGCGCGTGACGCGCGAGGGCGAGCGCGAGGACGCGCTCGTGGGGGCGGGAACGGGTTCCGCGACGGGTGACGGTTCCGGTTCCGGCGGGGCGCCGTGATCTGGCCCCGCAGGCGTGGCGCCTCCGGCTCCGGTGGCTCCGGCCGCTCCGACGGGTCCGGCGCGTACGAGCCGCCCCACGCGCCCGGTGCGGGCACGCCCTCGGTGCCGGGTGCGAGGTCGTCGGCGTCGCGCACCGGCCGTAAGCGCCGCGAAGGGCGCGAAGGACGCGAGGAGCCCGGCACCGGAGGCCGCCGTACCGGACACGGCCCCGGCCGTCGCACCCCACCCGTGCCGGGCGCCGCGCCGCGGCTCCCCGCCGGCGCCGGTGTCCGGGCGCGGCTGCGGCACGCCGTCGCGTGGGCGCTCTGGTACGTGCGCGAGCTGAACGGCGAGCACGCCTACGAGCGTTACGCGGCCCGCGCCCGCGCCGAGGATCCGCACGCGCGGGTGCTCACGCGCGGCGAGTTCGAGCGCCGCCGCACCGACCGGCGCGACGCCGACCCCCGCGAGGGCGGCCACTGCTGCTGACGCGACGAGGCCCGGACCGCGAGGGTCCGGGCCGAAGGTCCGTCAGAAAGGTCAGGAGGCCGAGGGTTCGGGGCTCGGGCCCATGGGCTCGGGCCCCGCGCCGGAACCGGAATCGGAACCCGGACCGGAACCGGAGCCCGCCGTCCCGTCCGCGCCGCGCGAGCCCTGGCCCGCGCCGTCGCCGTAGCTGACCAGCGACCACACGATCAGCGCGAGCGACAGCATCATGAAGAAGAAGGCGGCCCACCCCACGAGCCCCACGGACGCGGCCCCGAGCAGGCCCTGCACCACGGCGCAGCTGATGAGGACGATGCGGAAGAAGCTCTTCGGCGGCCTGTCCCGCGCGGCCATGGTCAGCAGGATCGCCGCGCAGAGCAGCAGATAGGCTCCGAACAGGCACCCCGCTATCCAGGCCGACACGCTCATCGCGCGGGGGTCGAGACCGGCGAGGGACATGTCCTGATCGTCAACGACCAGGCCGAGGACGAGATTGAGCAGCACGATCCCCGCCGCCTCCAGCACCAGCACCAGCGCCGCGACCGCCGCCACCGGACGTCTGAGCACCACCCCGCCACCCACTTCCGCTCGTTACCGCGAGTACGTCGTACAGCAGGCCGAACGCTACTTACGGGTATGAGGCTCGGCAAGGGGATCGACGCGAAGCAAAGTTTCCCCCTCTACTTCGTAGGAATCCCACAAAAATGCGCGGGCGGTCCCGGTGTCCACCTACAGAGACGTTGCCCACATCCGGGGTTCGGTGAGCAAGCGGCGAAACCCGGCGTACCGTGGAACAACAGGGTCGGTGGCAGTTTCCGCACCCGCGGATCACCGCCTCTGTGGGCAAGCTCACCCCCCAAGGCGACTCGGCGTCCGGTGTCGCCAGTACCTAAAATCGCAGCGTCAACTGTTGCGGCGCAGCGCCAAGTAGGGAGTCATCGTGCGCAAGGTGCTCATCGCCAACCGCGGCGAGATCGCAGTCCGCGTCGCCCGCGCCTGCCGGGACGCGGGTATCGCGAGCGTCGCCGTCTACGCGGAGCCCGACCGGGACGCGCTGCACGTGCGCGTCGCCGACGAGGCATACGCCCTGGGCGGTGACACTCCCGCAGCCAGCTACCTGGATGTCGAGAAGGTACTCAAGGCCGCCGCCGAGTCCGGCGCCGACGCCATCCACCCCGGCTACGGGTTCCTCTCCGAGAACGCCGACTTCGCCCAGGCCGTCCTGGACGCCGGGCTCACCTGGATCGGGCCGCCCCCGCAGGCGATCCGCGACCTGGGCGACAAGGTCGCCGCGCGCCACATCGCCCAGCGCGCGGGCGCACCCCTGGTCGCGGGGACCAAGGACCCGGTCTCCGGGTCCGAGGAGGTCGTCGCGTTCGCCGAGGAGCACGGCCTGCCCATCGCCATCAAGGCCGCCTTCGGCGGCGGCGGTCGCGGCCTGAAGGTCGCCCGCACGCTGGAGGAGGTCCCGGAGCTGTACGACTCCGCGGTCCGCGAGGCCGTGGCCGCCTTCGGCCGCGGCGAGTGCTTCGTCGAGCGCTATCTCGACCGCCCCCGGCACGTGGAGACCCAGTGCCTTGCCGACAAGCACGGCAACGTCGTGGTCGTCTCCACCCGTGACTGCTCGCTCCAGCGCCGCCACCAGAAGCTGGTGGAGGAGGCCCCGGCCCCGTTCCTGAGCGAGGAGCAGAACGCCGAGCTGTACCGCGCCTCCAAGGCCATCCTCTCCGAGGCGGGCTATGAGGGCGCCGGGACCTGCGAGTTCCTGGTGGGCCAGGACGGCACGATCTCCTTCCTGGAGGTCAACACACGCCTCCAGGTCGAGCACCCGGTCACCGAGGAGGTCACGGGCCTCGACCTGGTCAGGGAGATGTTCCGGATCGCCGACGGCGAGGAGCTGGGCTACAGCGACCCGCCGATGCGCGGCCACTCCTTCGAATTCCGCATCAACGGCGAGGACCCGGGCCGCAACTTCCTCCCCGCGCCCGGCACCGTGACCACCTTCGCGCCGCCGTCGGGCCCCGGTGTCCGGCTGGACGCGGGCGTGGAGTCGGGCAGCGTCATCGGCCCGGCCTGGGACTCGCTGCTGGCCAAGCTCATCGTCACCGGCGCCACCCGTCAGCAGGCGCTCCAGCGCGCGGCCCGCGCCCTGGACGAGTTCACCGTCGAGGGCATGGCCACGGCCATCCCCTTCCACCGGGTCGTGGTGAAGGACCCGGCGTTCGCGCCGGAGGTCCACGGCCGCGAGGGCGAGCCCTTCGACGTCCACACCCGGTGGATCGAGACGGAGTTCCACAACGAGATCAAGCCCTTCGCGGGCACCGGTGCCGAGGCCGACGAGGACGAGGGCGGGCGCGAGACCGTCGTCGTGGAGGTCGGCGGCAAGCGCCTGGAGGTCTCGCTGCCCTCGTCGCTGGGTGTCTCGGCGGCCCCGGCGGCCAACGGCGCGGCGAAGAAGCCCAAGCGCAAGGCGGCCAAGAAGTCCGGTTCCGGCGCCTCGGGCGACGAGCTGGCCTCGCCGATGCAGGGCACCATCGTCAAGGTGGCCGTCGAGGAGGGCCAGCAGGTCGAGGAGGGCGAACTCATCGTCGTCCTGGAGGCCATGAAGATGGAGCAGCCGCTGAACGCGCACCGCTCCGGGACCGTGAAGGACCTCAGCGCCGAGATCGGCGGCTCGCTCTCCGCGGGCACCGTGATCTGCCAGATCAAGGACTGACCCCCGGGGCCCCCGGACGACTCCGGGAGCCCCGTACAGCGCGGCCCGGCGCCTCGGCGCCGGGCCTCCGCCATCCTCCAGCCGCTATCCGCCGCCGGCCGCTATCGGCGCCGCGGCGCCAGATCGGCCACGCGCCCCTGCCCCCCGTCCGCGAGGCCCCCGGAGGCGCTGCGCAGTTGGGGCGGCGACGGCGGGGAGCCGCCCGCGCCCTGCTGGTGGTTGCGCCGCTGCCCTGGCAGCGGCATGTCCCGGCGGCCCTGCCCGTGCTGCCCGTGCTGCCCGTGCGCGGTGGCACCGCCCTGCGCGCCCCCCGAGCCCGCGACCCCGTCGGGGCCGCCCGCGGCGGGGCCCGCGACGGTGATCTGCACGCCCTGGTCCGCCAGGGCCTGCAACTCCGTCGCGGCACGGTCGTCGTGCGGGGGCGGCTCGTCGGTCACCAGCCGGGTGATGACGTCCGTCGGCACCGTCTGGAACATGGTGTCCGAGCCCAGCTTGGTGTGGTCGGCGAGGACGACGACTTCCGTGGCGGCCTGGACCAGCGCACGGTCGACGCTCGCGGAGAGCATGTTGGACGTGGAGAGACCGCGTTCGGCCGTGAGGCCGCTTCCGGAGAGGAAGGCGCGGGAGACGCGGAGCCCCTGGAGCGACTGCTCGGCTCCGCTGCCCACCAGCGCGTAGTTGGAGCCCCGGAGGGTGCCGCCGGTCATGACGACCTCGACCCGGTTGGCGTGTGCCAGGGCCTGGGCGACGAGCAGCGAGTTGGTGACCACCGTCAGCCCCGGCACCCGGGCGAGCCTGCGTGCCAGTTCCTGTGTGGTCGTCCCCGCTCCGACGACGATCGCCTCGCCCTCTTCGACGAGTCCCGAGGCGAGATCGGCGATGGCCGTCTTCTCCGCGGTCGATAGGTGGGATTTCTGGGGAAAGCCGGACTCCCTGGTGAAGCCACCGGGGAGGACGGCGCCGCCGTGCCGGCGGTCGAGCAACCCTTCTGCCTCCAGCGCCCGTACGTCACGTCGGACGGTCACTTCGGAGGTCTGGACGACGCGTGCGAGCTCACGGAGCGATACGGCTCCGTTCGCGCGCACCATTTCGAGGATCAATTGACGACGTTCCGCAGCGAACACGAAACTGACAGTAACGCCAATGTCCGTCTGCTTTCAGCGGTTTGCGCCGATTAACAGAAGTTGTTCGTACCAGAGCGCCCAGCGTGGTATAGAAGCGTCATCCGGTGGCCCGCCTGCCCGGCGGGCGGGCCCGTGATCAGCGCCGATCGGCCCTCGTCAGCCCTGATCGGCCCCCATCAGCCCTCTTCCGCGGTCTTCCTCGTGTGCAACTGCCGCGCCACCTCGGCGATCGAGCCGGTCAGGGAGGGGTACACGGTGAACGCGTTAGCGATCTGTTCGACGGTCAGATTGTTGTCCACCGCGATCGAGATCGGATGGATCAGCTCGCTCGCGCGGGGCGCGACGACGACACCGCCCACGACGATCCCCGTGCCCGGACGGCAGAACAGCTTCACGAAACCGTCCCTGATGCCCTGCATCTTGGCGCGCGGATTGCGCAGCAGCGGCAGCTTCACGACGCGCGCGTCTATGACGCCCGCCTCGACGTCGGCCTGGCTGTAGCCGACGGTGGCGATCTCGGGGTCGGTGAAGATGTTCGCGGAGACGGCCTTCAGGTTGAGCGGGGTGACCGCGTCGCCCAGGAAGTGGTACATCGCGATGCGGCCCTGCATGGCCGCGACCGAGGCGAGCGCGAAGACGCCCGTGCAGTCACCGGCCGCGTAGACACCGGGTGCCGAGGTGCGCGAGACCTTGTCCGTCCAGACGTGCCCGGAGTCCTTGAGCCGTACCCCGGCCTCTTCCAGGCCCATGTCCGTCGTGTTGGGGACGGCGCCGACCGCGACGAGGCAGTGCGAGCCCGTGATGGTGCGCCCGTCCTGGAGCGTGACCTCGACCCGGTCCCCCACCCGCTTCGCGGAGGAGGCGCGGGAGCGGCTCATGACGTTCATGCCGCGCCGCCGGAAGACGTCCTCCAGCACGGCCGCCGCGTCGGCGTCCTCGCCGGGCAGCACCCTGTCGCGCGAGGAGACGAGGGTGACCTGCGAGCCCAGTGCCTGGTACGCGCCGGCGAACTCCGCGCCCGTGACACCGGAGCCGACGACGATCAGCTCGTCGGGCAGCTCGTCGAGGTCGTAGAGCTGCGTCCAGTTGAGGATGCGCTCGCCGTCGGGCCGCGCGTCCGGGATCTCGCGGGGGTGGCCGCCCGTCGAGATCAGCACCGCGTCGGCCGTCAGCCGCTCCTCCGTGCCGTCCGCGACGGTGACCACGACCTGGCGCGAACCGTCAGGCGCCTGCGCGGGCTCCAGGCGGCCACGGCCCCGCATGACCCGCGCGCCCGCACGGGTGACCGAGGCGGTGATGTCGTGGGACTGGGCGAGCGCGAGCCGCTTCACCCTGCGGTTGACCTTGCCGAGGTCCACGCCGACGACGCGGGCCGGGTCATTGGGGTCGTGGGTGCTGTCCTCGACGCGGATGCCGAGCTCCTCGTAAGAGGAGTCGAAGTTCGTCATGACCTCGGCGGTGGCGATGAGGGTCTTCGACGGCACGCAGTCGGTGAGCACCGAAGCGCCGCCGAGACCGTCGCAGTCGACGACGGTCACCTCCGCTCCGAGCTGGGCCGCGACAAGCGCCGCCTCGTAGCCGCCGGGTCCGCCACCAATGATCACGATCCGAGTCACATACTCCAGTGTCCCGCACCCGCCGCGCCGCCACCCGCCCGCCCCCTCCGTTCGGGGCTTCTGTCCCCCTGAGTCCCGGACGTCCCTCCCGTACCCTCGTGCCTATGTCGCTCTACGCCGCCTACGCGGTCAATCTCGACGCACGGCTCATGGCACGCCGCGCCCCCCATTCCCCGCTGCGCGGCACGGGCTGGGTCTCCGGGTGGCGGCTGACGTTCGGGGGCGAGCAGATGGGCTGGGAGGGGGCGCTGGCCACCGTGGTCGAGGCACCGGTGTCGCAGACGTTCGTCTCCCTGTACGACATCGCGCCCATGGACGAGGACTCGATGGACCGCTGGGAGGGCGTCGGCATGGGCATCTACCGCCGGGCCCGGCTGCGCGTGCACACGCTCGACGGGGACGAGGCCGCCTGGTGCTACGTCCTGAACGGGTACGAGGGCGGCCTGCCGGCGGCCCGCTATCTCGGCGACATCGCGGACGCGGCGGAGTCGGCCGGAGCGCCCCACGACTACGTCATGGAGCTGCGCAAGCGCCCCTGCTGACCATCTGCCGACCACCCCCGCCGACCACTGCCTCCGACGGCCCGCGCGCCTCGCGCGACGGCCCTAGACTTGTGCCCGGACGGGGCCGGGAGGCCCTGAGGGGAGAGCACGATGCCCACGTACCAGGTGTATTTCACCGAGCAGGCGGCAGCCGCGAGGGACCGGCTGGACGATCAGCAGCGGGCCGCCTTCGACAAAGGCGTCGCCCTGCTCGCGCGCGACCCGTTCCCGAAGCTGTCCCGCCCCATAAGCGCGACGGGCGACGACCGCACCATCAGGCTCACGCAGAACATCCTCGTCGAGTACACGGTGACCATGGGGCGGCTGCTGATCTTCATCGTCGAGGTCTTCAACGACAAGGACATCTTCGTCACCGACGAGGTCTGACCTCCCCGGACGAGCCGGTCAGCGGGACTGGGGGAAAGCACAGGAGTCAGCGGCCGATCACCGCGCTGACATGTGCTTTCCCCTTGACTTCGACCGCCCTTCTACGCGCGTAGGCGACAACAGGCTACCCTTCGTCGCGTGAACGCTTCCGCCACCGCACACATTGCCGAAGACCCCCACCGTTCCGCCGACGCCGCCGCGGCGCGGCTGCGCGAGCTGACGGGTACGGACAGCCACGACGTCGCCCTGGTCATGGGCTCCGGCTGGGTGCCCGCCGCAGACGCGCTCGGGACGCCCGAGCAGGAGTTCCCCGTCACGGATCTGCCGGGGTTCCCGGCGCCCGCCGTCGCCGGGCACGCGGGCATGATCCGCTCGTACCGGGCGGGCGACAAGCGCGCACTCGTCTTCCTCGGCCGCACCCACTACTACGAGGGACGCGGCGTCGCCGCCGTCGCGCACGGGGTGCGCACGGCCGTGGCCGCGGGCTGCAAGACGATCGTCCTCACCAACGGCTGCGGCGGCCTGCGCGAGGGCATGCGCCCCGGGCAGCCGGTCCTCATCAGCGATCACATCAACCTCACCGCCACCTCCCCCATCGTCGGCGCCAACTTCGTCGACCTCACCGACCTCTACTCCCCGCGCCTGCGCGCCCTCTGCCAGGAGATCGACCCGTCCCTCGAAGAGGGCGTCTACGTGCAGTTCCCCGGGCCGCACTACGAGACCCCGGCCGAGATCGGCATGGTCAGGGCGATCGGCGGTGACCTGGTGGGCATGTCCACCGTCCTGGAGGCCATCGCGGCGCGCGAGGCGGGCGCGGAGGTGCTCGGCATCTCGCTGGTCACGAACCTCGCCGCCGGCATGACGGGAGAACCCCTCAACCACGAGGAGGTCCTCCAGGCGGGCCGGGACTCGGCCTCCCGGATGGGCACGCTCCTGGCGCAGGTACTCGGGCGCGTCTGAGGGAACCCGTGCGGCGTCCGCGCCGAGTATGGAAGTACCGCGAGTACCCCGAGCACCGCAACCGTGACCGTGACCGACAGAGGCTGACAGGCAGGAGCGAACCGTGCACGAGGACGTGACAGCGCGTGCCCGCACGTGGCTGGCCGAGGACCCTGACCCGGAGACCCGGGAGGAGCTGGCCAAGCTCATCGAGGCGGGCGACCTCGACGAGCTGACCGCGCGCTTCTCCGGCACGCTCCAGTTCGGCACCGCGGGACTGCGGGGCGAGCTGGGCGCGGGCCCCATGCGGATGAACCGGAGCGTGGTGATCCGCGCCGCGGCCGGGCTGGCCGCCTATCTGCGCGGCCAGGGCCACGGAGGCGGCGAGGGCGAGGGCGACGCCGGCGGCCTCGTCGTCATCGGCTACGACGCCCGCCACAAGAGCGCCGACTTCGCGCGGGACACCGCCGCCGTGATGACCGGCGCCGGGCTCCGCGCGGCGCTGCTGCCAGGGCCGCTGCCGACGCCCGTGCTGGCCTTCGCCATCCGGCACCTGGGCGCCGTCGCGGGCATCATGGTCACCGCGAGCCACAACCCGCCCCGCGACAACGGCTACAAGGTCTACCTCGGCGACGGCTCCCAGATCGTCCCGCCAGCCGACGCCGAGATCGCCGCCGCGATCGAGGCCGTCGGACCGCTGTCCGGGGTGCCGCGCCCCGGCTCCGGCTGGCAGGTGCTCGGCGACGAGACGATCGACGCGTACCTCGCGCGCAGCGGCGCCGTACTGACCGAGGGCTCCCCGCGCGACCTGCGCACCGTGCACACCGCGCTGCACGGCGTGGGCGCGCGGACGGTGCACGAGGCGTTCGTACGGGCGGGCTTCCCCGCCCCCGTCGCCACCCCCGAGCAGGCCGGGCCCGACCCGGACTTCCCCACCGTCGCGTTCCCCAACCCGGAGGAGCCCGGCGCGATGGGCCTCGCCTTCGCGACCGCGCGCGAGGCCGAGGTGCGGCCCGACCTCGTCCTCGCGAACGACCCCGACGCGGACCGCTGCGCCGTCGCCGTCCCCGACGCGGAGGCGGCCGACGGCTGGCGCATGCTGCGGGGCGACGAGGTCGGCGCGCTGCTCGCCACGCACCTCGTGCACAAGCGGGCGCGCGGCACGTTCGCGACGACGATCGTCTCCTCGTCGCTGCTGTCCAAGATCGCGCGGGCCGGTGGGCTCGCGTACGAGGAGACCCTCACCGGCTTCAAGTGGCTGGTGCGCGTGCCGGAGCTGCGCTACGCGTACGAGGAGGCCCTCGGCTACTGCGTCGATCCGGACGGCGTCAACGACAAGGACGGCATCACGGCCGCGCTGCTCGTCGCCGAGCTGGCGGCCGAGCTGAAGCAGGCCGACCGCACGCTCTCCGGTCTGCTGGACGACATCGCCGTCGAGTACGGGCTGCACGCGACGGACCAGTTGTCCGTCCGCGTCGAGGACCTGTCGCTGATCGGCGCGGCGATGGAGCGCCTGCGCTCACGGGCCCCGTCCTCCCTCGCGGGCCTCGCCGTCGCCTCGGCCGAGGACCTGACCGCGGGCTCGCCAGCGCTCCCGCCGACGGACGGGCTGCGCTACCACCTCGCGGGGAGCGGGGAGGTCGGCTCCGGGCGCGTGGTCGTCAGGCCGAGCGGCACGGAGCCGAAGCTCAAGTGCTATCTGGAGGTCGTACTCCCTGTCGCGGATCCGGCCGGTCTGGCACGGGCCCGCGCCCGCGCGGCGGAGGTCCTGGCGGAGGTGAAGGCGGACCTGCGGACTGCGACGGGGCTGTGAGGGTGCGCTGAGGCCCTGCCTCGCCGGGTCGGCGTTCGGGTCAGCGTCCTTTGGCGTCGCGCCAGTACCGCCGGCGCGCCGCCCGGCGATGGTCTCGCCGCCCTGGGTGGCTCAGCGATCTCCCGCGGGGGCACGGAGCTGTCCGGCCAGCCGATCGAGTTCGGCCGCCGTGGCGGGCGAGAGGTCGCTGAGTCCGCTGTGCACGGCCGTCGGGCTCTTCAGGAAGCGCCGGAGCACGGCCACGAGGAGCCCCTGCGGCAGGGTCCGCAGCGCGGCGAACGCGCGAGGTACCGGCGGCGTCTCCAGCGCGGCGAGGTTCTGCCGTATGCGGTGGAGCATGCCGCGGACCGCGTCCGGGTCGGCGGCCAGCTCCACCGGGCCGCCCGCCAGGTGCGCCGCCTGCCCGAGCGGGGCCGTGAACGCGGCGTGCGTCCTGAGCCAGGCGTCCATCCGCGGCTCGGCCCTGGCGTTGAACCCGGCGCTACGGAACGTCTCCACGATCCGCTCCAGCCGCGGGGTGGTGCGGCCTTCGGGCTCGCCGACCGGCATCGCGACCCGGCGTGTCACGAGGTTGCTCTTGCGGTAGCGGACCACGTCGCCGTCCATCGTGCCGCCGTTCGCGGGGAAGCCGAGCAGCACCCGCTCGTGGCCGATCACCGCGCCCAGCGGCTGCGCACCGGCCGCCCAGTTGAGGAGGAACAGCACGTCACCTTGGACACCGGCGAGCGATTCCAGCACCGCGTCCACCTGGTGGGTGCGGACGAAGACGGTGATCAGGTCGTACGCGCCGTCCGGATGCTCGACCACCGGTACCGGTACCCGCCTGACGGCTGGGCCGTCTTCCTCGGCAAGCCGCACCCCGTGCCGGCGCAGGGCGGTCAGGCGCTCGCCCCGGGCGAGGAGCGAGACATCGTGACCGGCCTCGTGCATGCGGGCGGCGAACAGGCTGCCGAGCACTCCGGCGCCGTACACGAGCAGCTTCATGTCCGACCTCTTTCACACGGGTTCTTTCGCGTGGACTTTTTCACACGACCGTTTGAATCATACGTTCGTTTTATTCAAACATATATATAGTCCCTCGCGTGGCGAACCCGGACACCCGCACCCAGATCCTCGACGCTGCCGAGCACCTCTTCGCCGAGCACGGATACCGCGGCACCTCGGTCCGCGCGATCACCGGACTCGCCGGAGCGAACCTGGCCGCCGTCGGCTACCACTTCGGCTCGAAGGCGGAGCTGATGGCCGCGGTCGCCCGCCGCGCGATCGAGCCCATCAACGCCGCCCAGTGCGCCGGGCTCGACGCATTGCTCGCCAGGACCCCCGACCCAGCGGTCGGCGAACTGGTGGAGGCATTCGCGGGGCCCCTGTTCGACGGGATGCCGGCGGGCGACGAGGGCGGCGCCCGGAGATCCCGGCTGATCATGACGATCCTCAGCGACCCGGCCGACGAGGCACGCGGCTGGACAGGACCGGCCGAGGACACGGTCCGCGAGCGCTACCTCGCGGCCTTCGCACGCGCACTGCCCGGCCTTTCCCCGGACGAGCTGCGGTTCCGGATGCGGGGGATCCTCGCCGTGACGGCCGTCGACCGCCTTGAGGCCCACCAGCGGCCCTCCCCCGGCTGCGCGTCCCCCGTAGCGGGCGAGGCGGCCCGGCGCTGGGCGATCACATTCCTGACGGCAGCGATGACCGCACCACCGACCCGGACCTGACGGCCCGGGCCGCCGTCGGCGGTTCACCGACTGCTGCCGCGCTCACCGGCGGAACGGTCTCGGGTGCGATGCTCCGGTGGCGGGGGGGCACGGTCGCCCTCGCGGAAACGGAACCGTCAGAAGGCCAGCATCTGCTGCTCCGTCGCGCCCGTCGCACCCCTCGCGCCCGCCGCCCCGGACGGCAGCGCGCCCTCGTGCCGCAGCAGCGCCCGCTTGCGCTCCAGACCGCCGCCGTAACCGGTGAGGCTGCCGTCGGCTCCGACCACGCGGTGGCAGGGCAGGATCACGCCGATCGGGTTCTTGCCGTTGGCGAGGCCCACCGCGCGGGAGGCCGACGGGCTGCCGATGTGCGCGGCGAGTTCGCCGTAGGTCCAGGTGCGGCCGTACGGGATCTCGGCCAGCGCGGCCCAGACCCGCTGCTGGAAGGCGGTGCCCTCGGGCCTCAGCGGAAGGCCGAACGTCTCGCGCTCCCCCGCGAAGAACTCCCCCAACTGCCGCTCCGTCTCGGCCAGCACGGGCTCGTCACAGGACCGCACACGCTCGCCGAAGGAGCTGTCGTCCGGCCGGTGCCGCTGGTCGACCATGTACAGCCCGACGAGATGCCCGTCCGCCGCGACCAGCGTGAGGGGGTCATAGGGACTGTCGACGACGGCGTGCACCCTCGCCGTCCCGCCCCGTACGCCGTCCCGCCGTGGATTCGCCCGCGCTTGCGCTGTCCGCTGTGCCTGCATACGTCGAGCGTGACCGCGCGCGGAGCACGGCGCTGGCGGATTCGCGACATGGTCACCCGGCACCCGGGCGAGGCGCCGGGGCGGCCCCGCCCGCCCTGGGCCCCTCGCTCCGGGAGAGCGGGCTCCTGGGACTCTTCGGCCGTCACGAGGCGGCCCCGATCACGCGCCCCTCGTACTCAAGAGCCAGCGTCACCTTCGCACCGAGCGCGGCGGCGTAGGTGCACATGGTCTCCAGCTGGTGGATCTCGCCGCGCTCGACCTGCGACACCCGCGCCTGCGAGATGCCCAGGGACGCCGCTACCTGCGCTTGTGTCAGCCCCTGCTCCTCGCGCAGCTCTCGCAGGTGGTGTCCCAGCACATACGCTTCCGTCGCGAGCCGCGCCGCCTGCTTGCGGGACTCCCACTCCGTCTCGGACACCGGTGCGGAGCGCTCACGCATCCGCCCCTTCACCTCGTCCCAACTGCTGTGCTCGCTCATCAGCCCTCCTCCGACTCGGCCCTACGACGGGCGCGATACGCCTCGTAACGCACTTCGGCGAGCGGGATCGCCTCGTCGTACCAGCGGCTCCAGCGCCCGGCCTTGTCCCCACTGACCAAGAGGATCGCCTCCCGCTCCGGATCAAAGACAAAGAGAATTCGGACTTCCGTGCTCCCCGAACTCGCCGGGCGCAGCTCCTTGAGGTTGTGGAGACGACTTCCGTGAACCCGGTCCGCTAAGGGCCGCCCCAGGACAGGGCCCGCACGGGCGAGCAGGTCAATCGCCTCTTCCACCAGATCCGCGCCGTGTGGATCCTCCTCAAGCCAGGTTGAGCAGCCACTTCTCAACCGATGGATGAACCGTGATCTCCCAAATCATGCCCCGCACTTCAGCATAAGGAGCCCGCGAGTAAAAGGAAACGCTTATACCGCCACTCCAAAGGGTTAAGCGCCCACCCGAAGCGCCCACCCCCACCGCGTCAGCGGACCGTCACCCCATGCCCAGCAGCACCGCCAGTGCCACAGCACCCACCAGCGCCGGGGCGAGGATCTCGTAGGCCCAGCGGACCGTGACCCTGCCCTGGGCGGGGGCGGATTCGGCGTGGCGTTCGGCCAGGGCGCGGAGTTCGTCGATGGCCTGGTCGGAGGGGGCGCGGCGCTCGGAGGTGTCGTGGATCTGGGACGTCTGGGCGCCGGGCCCGAAGAGGCCGAAGCCGCGCGAGGGCGGGCGGCCAGCGGCGACGTTCTCGTTGTGGCGGGCCGCCTTCTTGCGGGCGCGCAGGGAGACCGGGATCGCCCAGAGCTGGTACTTCCCGCCGTCCGCCAGCACCTCGCTGGAGTACCCGGAGCGCACCGACTCCACCGCGCCCCACGGCACGGTGACGGTGCGGAAGGGGTTGCGCACCCGCATCCGCTCGTCCCCCGCGTACACCGCGGGCCGCAGCGTGAACGCGATCACCAGCGGGGCCATCAGCAGGAGCGCCGCGAGGGCGACCCAGGGGGTGCGGCCCGAGCCGTTGAGCACCCCGTCCACCCCGAGCCACACGCCCAGCGCGAGCAGCAGCGCGCCCCCGGCCATCCCGGCCGGTGAGCGGTAGCAGCGGTCCTCGTACTTCACGGGCCCGCCCGCACTCACGGGTCCCCCCTCGGGCGCGGACTCGGACGCAGGTTCAGGCTCGGATGCGGACTCGCGCTCGGGCGGCCGGGACTCGCTCGTCATAGGGCCGATTCTGCCGGAACGTCCGCATGGCGGACGTTGCGGTCCGGCATCGATCCGTTTCCGGGGCACACGCACGACGCTACGCGTGTAGATATGCTGCCCTGGTGACCATGCCTACTGCTCCCGCACTGGCGGACGTGACCTCGTCCGACGCGGCGTTGCGCCGCTATCTCCACGGCCTGCCCGGCGTCGACGCGGTCGGCCTCGAGGCCCGCGCCGCGACCCTCGGCACGCGCTCGGTGAAGACGTCGGCCAAGGCGTACGCCATCGACCTGGCCATCTCGATGATCGACCTGACCACCCTGGAGGGCGCCGACACCCCCGGCAAGGTGCGCGCGCTCTGTGCCAAGGGCGTGCGTCCCGACCCCACCGACCGCACCGTGCCCCGCGTCGCCGCGATCTGCGTGTACCCGGACATGGTGGCCACCGCGAAGGAGGCGCTGGAGGGCAGCGGCATCCATGTCGCGTCCGTGGCCACAGCCTTCCCCGCCGGGCGCGCCTCCGTGCCCGTCAAGCTCGCCGACACCAGGGACGCCGTCGCCGCCGGCGCGGACGAGGTCGACATGGTGATCGACCGGGGCGCGTTCCTCGCCGGCCGCTATATGCAGGTCTTCGAGGAGATCACCGCCGTCAAGGACGCCTGCCGTCGCGCCGACGGCGGCGAGGCAGCGCACCTGAAGGTGATCTTCGAGAACGGCGAGCTGTCGACGTACGACAACATCCGCCGCGCCTCCTGGCTGGCGATGCTCGCGGGCGCGGACTTCATCAAGACGTCGACGGGCAAGGTCGCGGTGAACGCGACGCCGCCCAACACGCTGCTGATGCTGGAGGCCGTACGGGACTTCCACGCGGCGACGGGCACCCGGGTGGGCGTGAAGCCCGCCGGAGGCATCCGGACGTCGAAGGACGCGATCAAGTACCTGGTGATGGTGAACGAGACGCTGGACGACGCCTGGCTGGACCCGGCGCTGTTCCGCTTCGGCGCCTCCAGCCTCCTCAACGACCTGCTGATGCAGCGCCAGAAGCTGAGCACCGGCCGCTACTCCGGCCCCGACTACGTGACGGTGGACTGACCCATGGCAGCTTTCGAGTACGCGCCGGCCCCGGAGTCCCGCGCGGTCGTCGACATCGCCCCGAGCTACGGCCTCTTCATCGACGGCGAGTTCACGGAGGGCACGAGCACGGGCACCGGCTCGGGCACGGGCACGGGCGACGGTCTGCGCAAGACCGTCTCGCCCGCCACCGAGGAGGTGCTGTCCGAGTACACGCAGGCCAATGCCGAGGACGTCGACCGCGCGGTGAAGGCGGCCCGCAAGGCGTTCGGGACGTGGTCGGCGCTGCCGGGCGCCGAGCGCGCGAAGTACCTGTTCCGCATCGCCCGCATCATCCAGGAGCGCTCGCGCGAGCTGGCGGTCCTGGAGACGCTGGACAACGGCAAGCCGATCCGCGAGACGCGCGACGGCGACCTCCCGCTCGTCGCGGCCCACTTCTTCTACTACGCGGGCTGGGCCGACAAACTGGCCTACGCGGGCTACGGCCCAGAGCCCAGGCCGCTGGGCGTCGCGGGCCAGGTCATCCCGTGGAACTTCCCCCTCCTGATGCTGGCCTGGAAGATCGCCCCGGCGCTGGCCACCGGCAACACCGTGGTGCTCAAGCCCGCCGAGACGACGCCGCTCTCCGCCCTCTTCTTCGCGGACATCTGCCGTCAGGCGGGGCTGCCCAGGGGCGTCGTCAACATCGTCACGGGCGACGGCGCGACGGGCGCGGCGCTCGTCGGGCACCCGGACATCGACAAGATCGCGTTCACGGGCTCGACGGCCGTCGGCAAGGAGATCGCCCGTACGGCGGCGGGCACCAGGAAGAAGGTCACCCTCGAACTGGGCGGCAAGGGCGCCAACATCGTCTTCGACGACGCACCCATCGACCAGGCCGTCGAGGGCATCGTCAACGGCATCTTCTTCAACCAGGGCCAGGTCTGCTGCGCCGGTTCGCGGCTGCTGGTGCAGGAGTCGGTGCAGGAGGAGCTGCTGGACGCGCTCAAGCGGCGGCTGTCGACGCTGCGCGTCGGCGACCCGCTCGACAAGAACACCGACGTCGGCGCCATCAACTCCGCCGAGCAGCTCGCCCGGATCAGCGAGCTGGCCGACTCCGGCGAGACGGAGGGCGCGGAGCGCTGGTCGGCGCCGTGCGAACTGCCCTCCAGCGGCTACTGGTTCGCGCCGACGCTGTTCACGGGCGTCACCCAGGCGCACCGGATCGCGCGCGAGGAGATCTTCGGCCCCGTGCTGTCCGTCCTCACCTTCCGCACCCCGGACGAGGCCGTGGCCAAGGCCAACAACACCCCGTACGGCCTGTCCGCCGGCGTGTGGACGGAGAAGGGCTCGCGGATGCTCAAGATGGCGCGGGAGCTGCGGGCCGGGGTCGTCTGGTCCAACACGTTCAACAAGTTCGATCCGGCCTCCCCCTTCGGCGGCTACAAGGAGTCGGGTTCGGGCCGCGAGGGCGGCCGTCACGGTCTGGAGGGCTACCTCGATGTCTGAGCGAAAGTCTGAGCGCAAATCTGAGCGCGCGTCCGAGCGCGCTGAGCGACTGCCGGTCTTCAAGACCTACAAGCTGTACGTCGGGGGCAAGTTCCCCCGGTCCGAGAGCGGGCGGGTGTACGAGGTGACCGACTCCAAGGGCACATGGCTGGCCAACGCGCCGCTGTCCTCCCGCAAGGACGCGCGGGACGCGGTGTCGGCGGCCCGCAAGGCGTTCGGCGGCTGGTCGGGCGCGACGGCCTACAACCGCGGCCAGGTCCTCTACCGCGTCGCGGAGATGCTGGAGGGCCGCCGCGAGCAGTTCACGGCGGAGGTCGCGGCGGCCGAGGGCCTGTCTCGGGCCAGGGCGGCGGCCCAGGTGGACGCGGCCGTCGACCGCTGGGTCTGGTACGCGGGCTGGTCGGACAAGGTCGCGCAGATCGCCGGGTCAGCCAACCCCGTCGCTGGCCCCTACTTCAACCTCTCCTCGCCCGAGCCCACGGGCGTGGTCGCGGTGCTGGCCCCCCAGGAGTCCTCGTTCCTGGGTCTGGTCTCGGTGCTGGCCCCGGTCGTCGTCACCGGCAACACGGCGGTCGTCGTCGCGTCCGAGGACCGTCCCCTCCCGGCGCTCGCGCTGGCCGAGGTGCTGGCCACCTCCGACGTGCCGGGCGGGGTGGTGAACGTCCTCGCGGGCCGTACGCGCGAGCTGGCGGCCCCGCTCGCGGCGCACCAAGACGTCAACGCGATCGACCTCGCGGGCGCGGCGGGAGACGCGGAGCTGGCGACGGAGCTGGAGGTGGCGGCGGCCGACAACCTGAAGCGGGTCGTACGGCCCGGCGACGGCGCCGCCGACTGGAGCGCGGACCCCGGCACGGAGCGGCTGCTCGCGTTCCTGGAGACGAAGACGGTCTGGCACCCCGTGGGGGCCTGAGCGTCGCGCCCGTCACGGCTGGGCCCCGGCCCCGGTCTCAGCCGTGACGGGCGCCCTGCTGGTGCGTGCCCGGCGTGTGCCCGAAGGTGCGCCGGAAGACGTCGATGAACGCGCTCGCCGCCTCCCTGCTGTCCTCGGTGGCTGTGCCTGCCGGTGCTGCGCGCGGGTGCGCGTGCGCTGGAGCGGCGGCGGGCCGACGGAACGGGTACGGCGACGGTGGCGGTACCGGTATCGGCACCGGTACCGGTACCGAAGTCCCGTCCGCCGAAGAACCGCTCGTCAGCGGCCGTCGTCCCCGAAGAACTCCGTAAGACGCTCGTCGAGCCGGGCGTGGGCGGGCGCGTGCAGCGGGAGCGCGTGGTGCGAGACGCCGGGCAGCGTCTCCACGACGGCCCCGGGCACCGCGCGCCGCGCCCCCGCCGCCACCCGCCGCACGTCGTGCGCGCGGCTATCCCCCGCGAGCAGCACCAGCAGCGGCGCCGTCAGCCCGCGCAGCCGTGCGGCGGAGGGACGCGGGCCCGTGACGGGGCGCGCCGAGGGGAAGTCGGAGGTGCCCCGCGCGTACAGCTCCAGCCAGTCGGGGTCCAGCGCGGCGCCGCCCGTCTCCCAGCCGACGAGGCCGCGCGCACGCGCCGCTGTCGGACGCAGCAGCAGCGGCAGCGCGCGCAGCAGATAGCGCGGCGAGAAGGACGCGAAGCACTGGGTGGGGTCGAGGAGCGCGAGGCGGCGTACGCGTCCGGTGGCGTGCAGCGCGTAGGTGAGCGCGATCCAGGCGCCGTAGGAGTGCCCGCACAGGTCCGCCTGGACCGCCTGGCCGCCCTCGCCCCCGTCCCCGCCGGGCACGAAGTGGTCCAGCACCCCGTCCAGCCAGGCCATCAGGTCCCCGACGCCCGTGAGCCGCTGGCCAGGGGCGAGCGTGCTGCGTCCCGGGTCGCCGACGAGGTCGACGGCGCAGACGCGGTGCGTACGGCTGAGCGCTGCCGCGTTCGCCGCCCAGACGGTGGAGGTGGCGCCGCCCCCGTGCAGCAGGACGAGGGGGCGCGCCTCGCGCGGGCCGAGGACGTTGACGCGGGTGGTGCCGTACAGCGAGGGAACCTCGACGGTCTCGGTCCCGGCGGGCCACCGGCGCAGCACGGCGTCGTAGGCGTCGAAGTACGCGGGCGGTGCGACGGCGGTCATGCTTCTCCTCGCGCGAAGAGCACGGTGACTCGTGGGGCGAGCCACCCGGTGCCGCGACAATAACCGCGCGCACGACGCCACTTCCCCCGTTTCCGGACCCGGGACGACGGCCGTACGCGAGGCGCCCGAACCGGAACCCCTCCCTACGCCTCTCCCCGAAGCGCCCGCGCCAGCGCCCCCTCCCCGCGCACCCTGACCGTGCCGTCCTTCGCCCCGGCCTCCACCGTCAGCGAACCCTCGGCCAGCCCCACGCACGCGTCCACGTCCAGCTCGATCCGCGCGTCGGCGGCGGGCTCGGCGGGACCCTCCCCGTACACGGCACCCGCGCCCCCGCCCGCATCCCCGCCCGCGCCGAGCCGCAGATGGAACGTGCCTTCTTCCAGCCGGACGTCGACGGTGCCGACGGCATGCGCCCCCGCAGCCCCCGCAGCCCGCTCCAGCGCGCGCAGCAGCGGCAGCGCGAACCAGTGCGCGCGCAGCGCGTCGGTGTCGTGGCGCTCGGCCAGCTCGGGCGCGCCGAACGCGGCCAGCGCGGTGAGGACGGGCAGCAGCCCGCGCCCCTTGTCCGTCAGCTCGTAGACGTGCGCGGCGCCGGGCCGCGACAGCCGCCTGCGCTCGGCGAGCCCGTCGCGCTCCATGTCCTTGAGCCGGGTGGCCAGCATGTCCGTGCTGACGCCCGGCAGATCGGTGTGCAGGTCGGTGTAGCGGCGGGGCCCGGCCAGCAGTTCCCGGACGATCAGCAGGGTCCACCGGTCCCCGGCGAGGTCGAGGGCGCGGGCGATGGCGCAGAACTGGTCGTAGCTGCGGTGCGTTCGGCGTGGCATACGACGCAGTCTAAGCAATAAGTTGGACTTTCCAAGTGGCCACTTGGTAGAACCAAGCAAGCGGGGGCCGCGCGACGGCCACGCGGACACGGCGGGGACGAGAGGAAGGCCCACCCATGGAGTTCCGGCAGTCGAGCAAGCTCAGCGAGGTCTGTTACGAGATCCGCGGCCCGGTCATCGAGCAGGCCGACGCCCTGGAGGAGGCGGGCCACAGCGTCCTGCGGCTCAACACGGGCAACCCGGCGCTCTTCGGCTTCGAGGCGCCGGAGGAGATCCTCCAGGACGTCATCCGGATGCTGCCCCAGGCCCATGGCTACACCGAGTCGCGCGGCATCCTCCCGGCCCGCCGCGCCGTAGCCCAGCACTACCAGGAGCGCGGCCTGCCCGACACCGGTGTGGACGACGTCTACCTCGGCAACGGCGTCTCCGAACTCGTCTCCATGGCCGTGCACGCGCTCGTCGACGACGGCGACGAAGTCCTGATTCCCGCACCCGACTTCCCCCTGTGGACGGCCGTGACGACGATGGCGGGCGGCAAGGCCGTCCACTACATGTGCGACGAGTCCTCCGACTGGTACCCGGATCTGACGGACATGGCCGCCAAGATCACCGACCGCACCCGCGCCGTCGTGATCATCAACCCCAACAACCCCACGGGCGCCGTCTACCCGCGCGAGATCCTCGAAGGCATCCTCGACCTCGCCCGCCGCCACCATCTGATGGTCTTCGCCGACGAGATCTACGACAAGATCCTCTACGACGGCACCGTCCACCACCACGCCGCGGCCCTCGCGCCCGACCTCGTCTGCCTGACCTTCAGCGGCCTGTCCAAGGCGTACCGCGTGGCCGGGTTCCGCTCCGGCTGGCTCGTCGTCTCGGGCCCCAAGCAGCACGCGAAGAACTATCTGGAGGGCCTGGGCACGCTGGCCTCCATGCGGCTGTGCCCCAACGCCCCCGCGCAGTACGCCATCCAGGCCGCGCTCGGCGGACGCCAGTCCATCCAGGACCTCGTCCTCCCCGGCGGCAGGCTCCACGAGCAACGCGACCGCGCCTGGGAACGGCTCAACGACATCCCGGGCGTCTCCTGCGTGAAGCCCAAGGGCGCGCTCTACGCCTTCCCGCGCCTGGACCCCAAGGTCCACAAGATCCACGACGACGAGCGCTTCGTACTGGACCTGCTGCTGCGCGAGAAGATCCAGGTCGTCCAGGGCACCGGCTTCGCCTGGCCCACGCCCGACCACTTCCGCATCCTCACCCTCCCCTACGCGGACGACCTGGACGCCGCCATCAGCCGCATCGGCCGCTTCCTAGACGGCTACCGCCAGTGACCGCGCGGACGGGACACGTAGCACCCCGTCCCGAGGGGGTTCACGGCTCGGAACCATGACCGACAATGGTTCCTCGTGACCAGCACCCACCACACCGGCACCGCCCACGCCCCCGCCTCCGCCGGGCCCCGCCGCGCCCCCCGCGTCATCCTGCTGACCGGGCCCTCAGGGTCGGGCAAGTCCCGCCTCTCGGCCCGCACGGGGCTGCCGGTGCTGCGCCTCGACGACTTCTACAAGGAGCACGACGACCCCACCCTCCCCCGGCTCCCCGACGGCGCCGGGACCGACTGGGACTCCCCGCTCTCCTGGGACGCGGAGGCGGCGGTCGCCGCCGTCGTGGAACTGTGCGCGAGCGGCCGTACGACGGCCCCGGTGTACGACATCGCCACCAGCGCCCGCACCGGCGAGGAGGAACTGCGCCTGGACGGCGCGCCCCTGTTCGTCGCCGAGGGCATCTTCGCCGCCGACATAGTGGCCCGCTGCCGCGAACTGGGCGTGCTGGCCGAGGCGATCTGCCTGCGCGGCCGCCCCTCCACCACCTTCCGGCGGCGGCTGCTGCGGGACCTGCGCGAGGGCCGCAAGTCGGTGCCCGTACTGCTGCGCCGCGGCTGGCGGCTGCTGCGCGCCGAGGGCGCGATCGTGGAGCGGCACCGGGCACTGGGAGCGCTGCCGTGCGCGCGGGACGAGGCGATGGCCCGTATCGCCCGGCTCCGGGAGACGGCGCGCCCGCACGCCTGACCCTGTCGCGACGGCGACGTGACACAGCGCGCACACGAAAGAGCGGGCCCAGCCAGACCCCCCGGCCGGCTGGACCCGCTCCCTCTCCCCGTGGATCCCCCGTGATCCCCGTTTCCCCACCCCCCGGTGGTGCTCCCCCGTGTTCCCCCCACGCCCCCCTCGGGCGTCTCTCAGGCGACCAGCTCGCCGAAGGACTCGTCCTGGTCCCGGCCGAAGCTGAGCACCTCGTCGTCGCGCAGCCGGCGCAGCGAGCGCCAGATGCTGCTCTTGACCGTGCCGACGCTGATGTCCAGGATCTCCGCGATCTCCGGGTCCGTGCGGCCCTCGTAGTAGCGGAGGACCAGCATCGTGCGCTGAAGTTCGGGGAGCCGGGCGAGCGCCTGCCAGAGCACGGCGCGCAGTTCGGTACCGCGCATCGCGTCCTGGTCGTGCGGCGTCTCCGGCAGCTCCTCCGTCGGGTACTCGTTCAGCTTGCGGCGGCGCCACGCGCTGATGTGCAGGTTCGTCATCGTCCGGCGCAGATAACCGCCGACGGCCGCCTTGTCGCTGATCCGGTCCCAGGCACGGTACGTGGAGAACAGCGCGCTCTGGAGCAGGTCCTCGGCCTCGAAGCGGTCACCGGTCAGGTGGTAGGCGGTGGCGTACAGGGAGGCGCGGCGCTCGCGTACGTAGGCGGTGAACTCCGCCTCTGAGACGCTCTCGCTCCGCTCCCCCGATTCCTCCCTGTACTCCGCTTCCCCCCTGGTCTCTCCCCTGAGACCCTCCACCGCACCGATGTGCTGTGGACGCTGACGCCCGGTGCCGCGAGCGCACCCCCGCCCGCTCACGGCACCGGACTTCTCCGCGATCCGGCTCGTTGGAACCGCAGGGGTGTGCAGGCGCGTGTGAATAACTGCGCTGGTAGTGGTGCGGTGCAGTGTGTTCATCTTTGCGCCCCCCTCGGAGCCATCCCGGTCGCTTGCTCGATGCGGTAAACCTTGCCGCGCCAGTTTCATCGCGAGGTCCCCCGACTGTCACAGGGGTGTCACAGGCCGGATCTCCCGTGCGCCGTGATCGTTGCGTGATCCGTTACCGCCACTCGTCTCCGTCCCGCCTCGCCCACCACCGCGGCACCCGCCACAGCCCCCTCACAGGCCCGCGGTCGAAGTCCGGGCCGCCCATGGGCCAGAATGGCGCGCGTGCCTTTCCTGTTGCTGATCGAGGACGACGACGCTGTCCGTACGGCCCTGGAGATGGGGTTGACCCGTCAGGGTCATCGCGTGGTGACCGCCGCGTCCGGCGAGGACGGCCTCAAACTGCTGCGCGAGCAGCGGCCGGATCTGATCGTGCTGGACGTGATGCTGCCGGGCATCGACGGCTTCGAGGTGTGCCGCCGCATCCGCCGCACCGACCAGTTGCCGATCATCCTGCTCACCGCGCGCAGCGATGACATCGACGTGGTGGTGGGCCTGGAGTCCGGGGCCGACGACTATGTCGTCAAGCCCGTGCAGGGCCGGGTGCTCGACGCCCGTATCCGCGCGGTGATGCGGCGCGGCGAGCGGGAGTCCAACGACGCGGCGACGTTCGGCAGCCTGGTCATCGACCGCTCGGCGATGACGGTGACCAAGAACGGCGAGGACCTCCAGCTCACTCCCACGGAGCTGCGGCTCCTGCTGGAGCTGAGCAGGCGCCCAGGACAGGCCCTGTCGCGGCAGCAGTTGCTGCGGCTGGTGTGGGAGCACGACTATCTCGGTGACTCGCGGCTCGTCGACGCCTGTGTGCAGCGGCTGCGCGCCAAGGTCGAGGACGTGCCCTCGTCCCCGACCCTGATCCGTACCGTGCGCGGCGTCGGCTACCGGCTGGACACTCCCTCGTGACAGACGCGACGCGGCCGGGCCGGCTGCGCGCGTGGTTCGCGGGGGTACTGCCGACGCTGCGGCTGCGGCTCGTCGTCGTGTTCGCGCTGGTCGCGCTGACGGCCGCCGTCTCGGCCTCGGGCATCGCCTACTGGCTCAACAGGGACGCCGTCCTCACCCGCGCCCAGAACGCCGCGCTCAACGACTTCCGCAAGTCCATGGAGGACAACGCGGGCAGCCTGCCGCGCAAGTTCGACTGCGAGCAGTTGCGCGACGCGGCGCGGAGCATGGCGGGCACCACGCAGAACTACCAGGTCCTCCTCTTCGGCGAGGACGCGCGCGGCGAGCCGTGCGCGGTCGCGTCGGACCGTAGCGCCTTCGCCGTCTCCGACGTGCCGTCCGCGCTGCGCAAGGCCGTCGCCAAGCGCCGCCCCGTGGACGACGGCAACTCCTACCCGTACCACCTCTACTGGCAGCGGATCACGAAGAAGAGCGACGGCGACCCCTACCTCGTCGGCGGCGCGAAGCTCATCGGTGACAGCGACACGGGCACGCCGTCGGGCTACATGCTCAAGTCGCTGGCGCCGGAGCGCGACGACCTCAACTCGCTGGCCTGGTCCCTCGGGATCGCCACCGGGCTCGCGCTGATCGGCGCGATGCTCATCGCGCAGGCCGCCGCCACCACGGTGCTGCGGCCCGTGCGCAGGCTGGCGGACGCGGCGACCCGGCTGGGCGAGGGCAAGCTCGACACCCGGCTGAAGGTGTCGGGCACGGACGAACTGGCCGAGCTGTCGCGCACGTTCAACCAGACCGCCTCATCGCTGGAGCGGCGGGTGGCCGAGCTGAGCGCCCGCGAGGCGTCCAGCCGACGCTTCGTCGCGGACATGTCGCACGAGCTGCGCACCCCGATGACGGCGATCTCGGCGGTGACCGAGGTGCTGGAGGAGGAGCAGGACAACCTCGACCCGATGATCGCGCCCGCCGTCCAGCTGGTGGTCAGCGAGACCCGTCGGCTCAACGACCTGGTGGAGAACCTGATGGAGGTGACCCGGTTTGACGCGGGCACCGCCAAGGTCGTGCTCGACGACGTGGACGTGGCCGACCAGGTGACCGCCTGCATCGACGCGCGGGCCTGGCTGGACGCCGTCGAGCTGGACGCGGACCGGGGCATCATGGTGCGCCTCGACCCCCGCAGGCTCGACGTCATCCTCGCGAACCTGATCGGCAACGCGCTGAAGCACGGGGGTTCGCCGGTGCGGATCTCGGTGCGTACGGAGCCCGACGTGCTGGTGATCGAGGTCGCGGACCGGGGCCCCGGCATCCCCGAAGAGGTGCTGCCGCACGTCTTCGACCGCTTCTACAAGGCCAGCGCCTCCCGCCCCCGCTCCGAGGGCAGCGGACTGGGCCTGTCCATCGCACAGGAGAACGCGCACATCCACGGCGGCTCGATCACCGCGCACAACGCGCCCGAGGGCGGCGCCGTCTTCACCCTCCGCCTCCCCCACGGCGCGAACGCGCTCCCCGAGGACGACGAGGCCCACGGCGACCCGGACGCGGACCCGGGCGACGACACCCCCGGCACGGGCCGGGGCGACGGTGACGGCGACGAAGGGGGCAGCCGATGAGGGGCGACGGGACGACGGGGCGCGCTGCCGGGGCCGCGCGCGCTGCCGGGCCCTTGCGGCTCGTGGCCCTCGCCGCCGGGACCGCGACGGCCGCGCTGCTCCTCGCCGGGTGCGGCATCCGGGCCACGTCCGTGCCCGTGGACGCGGGCGCCGCGCCCTCGCGCGTGGGCTGCGTCATGCCCGTCGACAGGGCGGACGACGACAGCGCGGACGCGGCCAAGGGGAACCCGCAGGTACGGATCTACCTCGTGTGCAGCTCCCGCGTCTCCCACGTCGAGCGCCGCGTGGACCTGCCCGACGGGACCACGGACAAGGACCGGCTCACCGCCGCGCGCACGCTCCTGAACGAGTTGCAGGCCGAGCCGTACCCCGAGGAGCACGCGGCAGGCTTCGAGACGGCCGTGCCGCGCGACCTGGAGGCCGAGGCCCCCAGCGAGGGCGACCCCGACGCGACGCTGCGGCTGAGCACGGCCCCGGACGAGCTGCCCGCCTTCGCGCTCGCGCAGATCGTCTGCACCTACGCGAACACCCCGGCGGGGGACGCCGAGAAGTCGGTGACCCTGGGCGGCCCGGCCAAGGCGGACGAACCGCCGCGCCGCTACGAGTGCGAGACGGCGCTGCGCACGCAGCCGGAGGCGGCCAGAACGGCGGGCACCCGGGTCTGACGCGGGACGCGGTGTGCCGGGATGCGCGACCTGGATCCGGTACGGGGACGAGGGCGCCGCTCCCTCACGGGCCCCCGGCGCACGCGCCCACGGCGCGCCCCGCGCGGCGCACGCGGTGACACGGGCGTGACAGGCGCCACCGGAACCGCGCCCGCCGGTCGTGGCGTCCTCTCCGGCGTGCAGCGTCATGTCAGTGGCGGCGGTACCGCCACTCCCCGTATCCGCGTCGCAGGTCTCGTCCTGCTGACCGCGCATCTGCTGATCGCCGGGTGGCTGACGCTGCGGCCCCTGGCCGTGCCCTGGGTCGCGCCCGGCAACCTGCGGCCCTTCGCCACGATCCGCTCCGACCTCGCCGCCGGACCGCACGCCGCGCTGGAGAGCATCGGCTGCGGGCTGCTGATGTTCGCGCCGCTCGGCGTGCTGCTTCCCCTGGCCGCGGGACGACTGCACCGCGGACTGGCGGGTACCTGTGCCCGTACGGTCTTCGCCGGGGCGATGATCTCGCTGGGGACGGCGCTGCTCCAGACGGGCATCCCCGGCCAGGTCGTGAATGTGGACACGGTACTGCTGAACACCGCGGGGGTGGCCCTGAGCTGCCTGCTGCTCTTCCCGCCGCTGCGGGCCTGGCTGCTGCGCAGGACCGCCGGCGAGGCGCGGCCGAAGGGCCCGCTCACCCGGCGCGGCGGCACGGGCCACGGGGCGCAGGGCGCTCAGGGTTCGACCCCGAGAGCTCCCAGGGTCGGGATCGCCCCGTAGACCGAAGCGCACGAGGCGCCGTGCGGCTTACCGTCGAAGCATCAAGGCATACATACCTCATGAAGCGAAGGAGTCGCCGACATGTCCGCACTTGCCCGCCCTCGTCATGGCCGGATGATCGGCGGTGTGTGCGCCGGACTGGCCCACCGCTTCGGCATGAAGCCCACCACCATGCGGGTGATCTTCCTGCTCTCCTGCCTGCTCCCCGGCCCCCAGTTCCTGCTCTACCTCGCGCTGTGGATCTTCCTCCCGAACGAGGACCAGCGCACCGCCTGGTGACCGGCACCGCCTGGTGACCGGCCAATATGGCGCCCTTACACGCGAGAAAGCGGCGGGCCGACGCTCTACGTCCATGAGCGTCGGCCCGCCGCTGCGCGACGGCCCGGAGGGCGGGGGGCGAGTTCCGGGCCGCGAAAGAAAGGGAAAACCGGGAAACGGCCGGGGGCCGTCCGGTCTCAGCTTCCGAGCGTCGTGTTCACCGGGAGGCCGACGGGCGACTTGCCACCGGTGAGCTTGTCCGTCGGCAGACCGCCCAGACCCTGCTTGGCCAGATCGCCCAGGACCGGGAGGCCGCCGAGCAGCTTCTCCACGACGGGGTCGAGCAGCTTGCCCTCGTCCTTCTTCGCCGTGGCGTCGACGATCTCGCCGACCGCGCCCGGCATGTTCTCGCTCGCGCTGCCCAGGGTGTCCTTGGTGGTCCTGACCGTCCCGTTGTTCCCCGGAACGCTCTCGGTCGCCTCCTCCAGCGGCAGCGCCTGCGCGACCTGATTGGCCGCACCGGCCGCGGCACCCACCGTCTCGGCGGTGTCGGCGGAGGCGACGCCCGAGCCGGTGGCGACGAAGGCGGCACCGAGAGCGGCGACACCGAGGGTCTTCTTGGTTCCCTGCTTCATCTGTAACTACGTCCTTGTGAAGGTGGCTTGAGCAGCCCGGCGAACGTAGCCACAGAGGGAACCGGCGGCAAACACGTCGAAACGTCCGAGAGTCGGTGCCGGGACTCCCCCGGAGCACCACTCCCGGGCGTGTCCCGGCACCCCGGACTCAGCCCGGTTCGCCGGTGGAAGCGCTGGTCACAGCGGTGCCCGTGAGAGCGTCCTGGAAGAGCCACTCGGACTTCAGCTCGGCGTATCCCGGCTTGATGACCTCGTTGATCATGGCGAGACGTTCATCGAAAGGGATGAACGCGGACTTCATCGCGTTGACGGTGAACCACTGCATGTCGTCCAGCGTGTAGCGGAACGTCTCGACCAGGCGGGCGAACTCGCCGCTCATGCTCGTGCCGCTCATCAGCCGGTTGTCGGTGTTCACCGTCGCCCGGAAGTGCAGCCGGCGCAGCAGGCCGATGGGGTGCTCGGCGTACGAGGTGGCCGCGCCCGTCTGGAGGTTGGACGAGGGGCACAGCTCCAGCGGGACGCGCTTGTCCCGCACGTACGAGGCGAGCCTCCCGAGCTTCACCGTGCCGTCGTCGGCGACCTGGATGTCGTCGATGATGCGCACACCGTGGCCGAGGCGGTCGGCGCCGCACCACTGGAGCGCCTGCCAGATGGAGGGCAGGCCGAACGCCTCGCCCGCGTGGATCGTGAAGTGGTTGTTCTCGCGCTTGAGGTACTCGAAGGCGTCGAGGTGGCGGGTGGGAGGGTAGCCCGCCTCGGCGCCCGCGATGTCGAAGCCGACGACGCCCACGTCGCGGTAGCGGTTCGCCAGTTCGGCGATCTCCAGGGCGCGGGCCGCGTGGCGCATCGCGGTGAGCAGGGCGCCGACGCGGATGCGGTGGCCCGCGGCGCGGGCCCGGCGCTCGCCCTCGCGGAAGCCCTCGTTCACGGCCTCGACGACCTCTTCGAGGCCGAGGCCGCCTTCGAGGTGCTGCTCGGGCGCGTAGCGGACCTCCGCGTAGACGACGCCGTCGGCCGCCAGGTCCTCAGCGCACTCGGCGGCGACGCGGAACAGCGCGTCGCGGGTCTGCAGCACGGCGACGGTGTGGCTGAAGGTCTCCAGATACCGCTCCAGCGAACCGGAGTCGGCGGACTCGCGGAACCATGCCTCCAGGCGGTCGGCCTCGGACTCGGGCAGCGCGTCATAGCCCGTCTCGCGCGCGAGGTCCACGATGGTGGCGGGACGGAGGCCGCCGTCGAGGTGATCGTGCAGAAGAACCTTGGGAGCGCGTCGGATCTGCTCCTCGGTGGGGACGGTGTTGAGGGTCTGGCTCGTCATTTTCGTACTGTAGCTCCTACGCGCGTAGATGGCACTCGTCCGACGCGGACCGGACACGGATGGGCCGAGGATCGACCCTGGACCGGCCGGGGGCCGCCCGTCGCGGACCGGCCGGTGCGGGCGGGGAGTTCGGGCGGGGATTCGATACGTAATGGTGATCCCCTGGAACGATGCGTACACCCGCGCTTCTGCCATCGTTCTTGCCATGGCTCAGCAAGCGTTGCCGGACCGGGAGGCCCGGCTGGGAAGGGCGATGGGAGCGGCGGCGGGGGCCGCCGCGAACGCCGTGGTGCTCCTGCTGCCGGGGGGCGGGGTGGCGCGGAGCGTGCGGCGGCGCTCGCCCGTCGCGGCGGCGCAGGCGTTTCCGCTGGCGCGGCGGCTGGTGCGGGCCGCGCGCGAGGAGTCGCTCGTCGCGCACGTCGTCCACTACCGCTACCGCGGCTGGAACGGCGACGCGGCGCATCCCGCGCGGGACGCGGAGTGGGCGCTCGACGAGACGGTGCGGCGGTACGGGGACGTGCCCGTCTGCCTCGTCGGGGTGGACGTCGGCGCCCGTGCGGCACTGCGCGCCGCCGGGCATCCAGCCGTCACCTCGGTGCTCGCGCTGGGGACGTGGCTGCCAGGGCCCGGCGACGAGCCGGAGGGCGCGGGGGCCGGATCCGGGACCGGGTCCCGGCCGGAGCCCGAGCCCGTGAAGCAGTTGGCCGGGCGCAGTGTGCTGATGGTGCACGGCACGGATGACGTACGGACCGATCCGGAGCTGTCGTACCGGCTCGCCGAGCGGGCGAAGAAGATCAACGCTGACGTGTGCAGGTTCGAGGTCCACAGCGACGGGCACGGGCTGCGGCAGCACCACGCGGAAGTGGTCGCGCTGGCCCAGGACTTCGTCCTGGGCACGCTGTGCGGGCGCGACTTCGCGCGCCCCCTCACCGACGCGATGGCGGCGCCCCCGCCGCTGGGCCTGCGCATGCCCCTCGCCTCGGGGTTCGGGAAGTCGCTCAGGGCATAGCGCCTGGCGGCGGGGGCCGGGTTACGCGGTGCGGCGCGCCGTGTGGACCGTCGTCGCCGTCAGGTAGAAGGCGTCGGGGCGGTTCAGGATGCCCTCCGGGGAGTCGTCGTCCAGGAGGCGGTCCAGGACGGTCAGGTCGTCGGCCGCCAGCTCGTCCGTGAGGACGTCGCGCATGCGGGTGAGCTGGGCGTGGAGGTGGGCCCGTACGGGCGCGTCCACGGGCGCCGGGATGTCCGTCAGGAAGGAGCGGGTGCCCGACGGGGTCAGACCGGCGGCGGCGAGCAGCCCCGGCCAGTGCTCGACGGTCGCCTTGTGACCGGGCAGCGCGGTCCGCATGCGGACGAACCAGTCCTCGCGGGTCGCCTCGACCCGCGCCAGCAGGCCCGGACGCCCCATCCCGATGTCGCGGGGCAGGAAGCGCGCGTTCAGGCCGCTCTCGACGACGGCGAGCACCCCGCCGGGGCGCAGCAGGCGGCCCATCTCGCGCAGTGCCTCCTGCTGGTCGCCGAGGTGGTGGACGACGTGGCCCGTCCAGACCAGGTCGGCCTCGCCGAGCGAGCCGAGGTCGTCGGGCAGCTCGGCCTTGCGGGTGGTCACGCGGTCGCCGACGCCGAGTGCGTCGGCGCGGGCGCGGGCCCGCTCCAGCAGCTTCGGCGCGCCGTCGACGGCGACGGCCTCCGCCTCGGGGAAGGCCAGCGCGAGCTGGGACGTGGCCACGCCGGGGCCGCTGCCCACGTCGAGGACACGGGTGACGGCGACGGAGTCGCGCAGCAGGCCGCGCAGCCAGGCGGCGGCCTCGTCCAGGAAGGGGAGACCGATCTCGGCCTCGCGTTCGAGGTGATCGGCCATGGCCTCCCAGTCGATGTCCTCGTGGGAGTGGGAGTGGGAGTGGGTGTGATCGTGCGACTGGGAGTGGGAGTGGTCGTGCTGGTGGCCGGGCTGGTGGGTGTGGGTGTGCTGCTGCGCTGTCACGGGACCTCCTGGGTGGGGTGTCTGCCGCCGAACGTGCACCGCAAGTCCCAGAAGCGACAACTTTTGTTGCTGAACCCGGGAAAGCGAGGTGTGATGAGGGCATGGACGAGGACAGTCACAGCCACGATCACAGCCACAGCCACGACGCATCTCTGGCCGACGTGCTCAGCGAGGTCGGCCCCCGCCTCCGGCGCATCCGTACGCAGCGCGAGGTGACACTGACCGCACTCTCGGAGGTGACCGGAATCTCCAAGAGCACCCTCTCGCGGCTGGAGTCGGGGCAGCGGCGCCCGAGTCTCGAACTCCTGCTGCCCATCGCGCGGGCCCATCAGGTGCCCCTGGACGAGCTGATCGGCGCCCCCGAGGTCGGGGACCCTCGGGTGCGGATCGCGCCACGGCGGGTGCACGACATGACGGTGCTGCCGCTGACGCGCCAGCCCGGCGGGCTCCAGGCGTACAAGATGGTGATCCCCTCCAGGCGCAACGATCCGGAGCCGCGCACGCACGAGGGCTACGAGTGGCTCTACGTGCTCGCGGGCAAGCTCAGGCTCGTGCTTGCCGACCACGATCTGGTGCTGGGCCCCGGCGAGGCCGCCGAGTTCGACACCCGGCTGCCGCACTGGTTCGGCAGCGCGGACGACCAGCCGGTGGAGGTGCTGAGCCTCTTCGGCAGCCAGGGCGAGCGCATGCACGTACGCGCCAAGCCGCGCACGCGGGACGCCGGAGGCTCGTAGGGGCGTGCCGGGGGCCGTCAGCCCGAGAGGAGCTGTCCCCTGCGCGCCAGCAGGAACTTCTTGAACGCGGCGACGGGCGGGGTGTCCGGATGGCCCGCCAGCCAGGCGAGGCCGATCTCGCGCACCGCGCGGGGCGCGGTCACCGTCAGCTCGCGGACGCCCGGCCTGGTGATCACCGGTGGCGGCAGCAGCGCGACGCCCAGCCCTGCCGCCACCAGCCCGCGGGCCGTCTCCGCCTCCTCCCCCTCGAAGGCGATGCGCGGCGTGAAGCCCGCCTCAGCGCACAGGGTGTCGAGGATGCGGCGCATGCCGTAGCCGCGCTCCAGCGTCACGAAGGACTCGTCGGCCGCCTCTGCGAGACGGATGCGCTTGCGGGAGGCGAGCCGGTGGTCGTCGGGCACGACGAGGCTGAGCCGCTGCTCGTCGAGGCGGCGGGCGACCAGGTCCGGCGCGTCCGGGACCGGCGACGTCAGACAGAGGTCCAGGTCACCGGCGCGGAGGCGGTCGAGCATGGCCTCGCCGTAGTTCTGCACGAGCGAGAACCGCACGCGCGGGTGGTCGGCGCGGAAGGCGCGCAGCAGGCTCGGCACGGTCTCCCAGCCCAGCGTGTGCAGAAAGCCGAAGGCGACCTTGCCGGTGGCCGGGTCGGCGTCGGAGCGCACGGACTCGGCCGCCTGCTCGACGGCCGCCAGCGCGCGTTCGGCCGACGCGAGGAAGGTGCGGCCGGCGGGGGTGAGGGAGAGGGCGCGGCCGTGGCGCGCGAAGAGCGCGACCCCGAGATCCGCCTCCAGGCGTGTGACGGCGCGGCTCAACGTCGACTGGGGGACGCCGAGTTCGAGCGCCGCGCGGGTCACGTGCTCGTGGCGTGCGACGGCAGCGAACTGGGCCAGACGCGGGGTGAGCGAGGCGGCCCAGTCGGATGTGACGGAGCTGTCATTTACGTTGCGTCGCGGTGACACGGCCCCTCCTCATCTGCGGTAATGCACTGCTGGAACGATTATGGCCCCTCTGTGCATTGGACGCATCAAACACGTGATCGTAACTTCGAGGCATGCCTCCTGTTGATACCAAGGCGTCCACCACCGTGGGCGCCGTTGTTGACCCCTCTCCTTCTCTTCCTCCCGCCGACCCCGAGGCGACGAAGCTGAGCCCTGGTGATCCGGGCCACGGCCGGATGCGGCTCGCGCTCTTCGCGGCGGGACTCGCGACGTTCGCGCTGCTCTACTCGACGCAGGCACTGCTCCCCGAGATCTCCCACGACCTGGGTGCCACCCCCGACCAGGCGAGCTGGACCGTCTCGGGCGCGACGATCGGCCTCGCGGTGGCCGTACTGCCGCTGAGCGCCCTCTCCGAGCGCTTCGGGCGGCGCAGCATGCTCACCGCGTCCATGGCGGTGGCCGTCGCCCTCGCGCTCGTGATCCCGTTCGCGCCGAACCTGAGCACGCTGATCGCACTGCGCACACTCCAGGGCGCGGCGGTCGCGGGCGTCCCCGCGTCCGCGATGGCGTTCATGGCCGACGAGGTGCGGGCGCGGTATCTCGTCGGCGCGACGGGGCTGTTCGTCGCGGGCAACAGCGTCGGCGGCATGAGCGGCCGCATCCTCACCGGCTGGGTCACCGAGGCGTGGGGGTGGCGCGTGGGGCTCGCGGCGGTGGCCGTGACATCCCTGCTGTGCGCGGTCGCCTTCCGGCTGCTCGTGCCCAAGGCGCGGCACTTCAAGGCCCGTCCGGCGAGTGCGCGGGCGCTGGGGCGCACGGTGGCCATGCATCTGTCCGATCCGCTGCTGCGGAGGCTGTACGCGATCGGGCTGCTGTTCATGACCGTCTTCGGCGCGGTCTACACCGTGATCGGCTACCGCCTCGTCGCCGAGCCCTTCGGGCTCTCGCAGGGGCTGGTCGGCTCGATCTTCGTGATCTACCTGGTCGGTACGGTGGCCTCCGCGACGGCGGGCAGGCTGAACGCGCGCCTCGGGCGCCGCGGCACGCTCTATCTGGGCATCGGCACCGCGTCGGCTGGCCTGCTGCTGAGCCTGTCCGACAACATGGTCGCGGTCGTCCTGGGCCTCGTCCTGATCACGGCGGGCTTCTTCGCCGGGCACGCGGTGGCCTCGGGCTCGGTGAGCCACACCGCGAAGGAGGGCAAGGCGCAGGCGTCGGCGCTGTACCAAATGGCGTACTACATGGGGAGTTCCGTCGGCGGGGCGCTGGGCGCGGCGGCCTTCGCGGGCGGCGGTTGGGGGGCGACGGTCGCGATGGCCCTCGCCGCGATGGCCCTGGCGGGCGGCGTCACGTTGTACGCCACCCTTCGCGGGGGGCGGCAGGAAACGCAGGGTTCCCCCGTCGCGGGTCGCACCCCTTCACGGGGTGCGGGGTGAAGCCTTCACGGAGTGCTCCTCTCTCGTAGGGGTGCGCCTGGTGTGGGTGCCCCTTTGGGGGTTCGTTCGCGTGTGGCGGGCCGGTGGCACGGGTTGTGCCCACCCGTCCCGCCAGCGGGACGATTGCCCACAACATTTTTGTGCCGCTGCACGGGGCGCGGCGTTTTTCGGGTGCGGGCCGGTGGCTTCGGCGCGGCGTGTGGTTGCGGTGCGTTGCGGCTGGCGCCGCGTGGTTCTTGGTTTGTGCCGGTGGTCGTGTGGGGCCCGTGTGTGGTGGGGGTCGGTGCCGTGCCGGGGTGTCTCCTCGGGCGGCGACAAGTGCGGGTCGGCTTTTCGGCTGCCTGCACATACTCGTCGCCACCACTTGCGGGGGGTCGCGGCCAGCTTCCGGTCCGCTCCAACTGTTGTGGGCAAGCGTTCCGCATGGCGGAACGGGTGGGCACAACCCACCCACCGGCCCGCAGCCGCGAACGAAACCCCGAGGGGCACTCGGATAGGCGCCCCGCCGACAGGGGGAGTTGCGCGGGACCGGTCGCCCCGTGAAGCGGGGACCGGAGGTCCCGCGCCAGGGGCGGGAGCGGGCGTCAGCCGACCCGGAACCGGGCAGGGGGCCACCGGCGGGACGGGGACGGGGTGGGGTGTCCCCGCAGGTCGAGAAAGTCACCGGCGGAAAGCCGTAAACGAGACCTTCACGCCGAGGAGACACCCCACCCCGGCACCGGACACCCACCACCCACACACCCACAACCACGACCCGAGCCAAGAAACACGCGGCGCCAGCCGCAAAGCACCGATCCACACGCCGCGCCGAAGCCACCGGCCAGGCAGCCGAACACGGCGCCAAGCCACATGACGGCACCCCCGGACAGGGGCACAAAAATTGGCGCGGGACCCTACAGTGCGCACCACACAGGGCAACCCGTCCCGCGCAACACCCCCGTGAAGGGCCTACTCCGCGAGGTCGGTCAGGAGACGTTGCAGGGTGTGGCGGTCCGAAGGGGGCAGCGGCGAGAGCGTTTCCTCGTCGAGGGCCTCGACTCGGGGGGACAGGTCGCGGACCGTCCGCGCGCCCTCCGGGGTGAGCTTCAGGACACGGCGGCGCCGGTCCTCGGGTGCCACCGCGCGGACGACCAGCCCGCGCGCCTCCAGCCGGGGAATCAACTGGGCGAGGGTCGCCTTGTCCATGGCCACCCGCTCCCCCACCGCCGCCTGCGACAGCCCCGAGGGCGCGTCGGCAAGCGCCCGCACCACCCCGTACTGCGGCTTGGTCAGCTCAGGAACCCGCTCCTGCCAGAGCGAGGTATGAAGCTGCGTGATCCTGCGCATGCGCGCGAGCACATCGCGGTTCAGTTCGCCGGGGGCGCCGGGCGCCCGTTCTGCGTCCACCATGCGGGAATGGTAGTGTGTAAACAAATAGTTCGTACACAAACTATGAAGGAGTGCGGCATGCGGCTCATCGTGGGCATCACCGGAGCGACCGGAGCCGTCCTCGGTGTGCGGCTGCTGGAGCACCTCGCGCGCGACCCCGACGTCGAGACCCACCTCGTGCTCAGCCGCTGGGCCCGCACCACGATCGAGCTGGAGACCGGCCGCTCCGTCCGCGAGGTCGCCGCCCTCGCGGACGCCACGCACAGCCCGGAGAACCAGGGCGCGCCCATCTCGTCGGGTTCCTTCCGCACCGACGGCATGGTGATCTCGCCGTGCAGCATGAAGACCCTCGCCGGGATACGCGCTGGCTACGCCGACGGCCTCGTCGGACGGGCCGCGGACGTCGTGCTCAAGGAGCGCCGCCCGCTCGTGCTCGTGCCGCGCGAGACGCCGCTGAGCGAGATCCATCTGGAGAACATGCTCGCGCTCTCGCGGATGGGCGTGCGGATCGTGCCGCCGATGCCCGCCTTCTACAACCGTCCCGAATCCGTCGACGACATCGTCGACCACCTCACCACCCGGGTCCTCGACCAGTTCGGCCTGCCCGCGCCCGCGGCCCGCCGCTGGGAGGGGATGCGCGCCGCGCGCACCGCCTGAACCGCGTCGCACGACGCGCGCCACACCACTCGCAGAAAGGCGACACCCCATGGCCTACGACGACCTCCGCTCCTTCCTCCGCACCCTCGAAGGGGAAGGGCAGTTGCTGCGCGTCACCGAGGAGGTCGCGCCCGAGCCGGATCTCGCCGCCGCCGCGAACGCGGCGGGGCGGATCGGCGAGGGCGCCCCCGCGCTCTGGTTCGACAACGTCACCGGCTTCACGGACGCCCGTATCACCATGAACGTGCACGGTTCCTGGCGCAACCACGCGCTCGCGCTCGGCCTGCCCGTGGGGACCTCGGTCAAGGACCAGGTGGAGGAGTTCGCGCGGCGCTGGGACGACTTCCCCGTCGCGCCCGAGCGCCGTCCCGACGCACCGTGGGCCCAGAACACGCTCGACGGCGAGGACGTCGACCTCTTCAAGATCCTGCCCCTGTTCCGCCTCAACGACGGCGACGGCGGCTTCTATCTCGACAAGGCAGCCGTCGTCTCCCGCGACCCCGAGGACCCGGACGACTTCGGCAAGCAGAACGTCGGCACGTACCGGCTGGAGGTCAAGGGCCGCAACAAGCTGGGCATGCAGCCGGTGCCGATGCACGACGTGGCGCTGCATCTGCGCAAGGCGGAGGAGAAGGGCGAGGACCTGCCCATCGCCATCACGCTCGGGAACGAGCCGGTGATCTCCGTCGTCGCGGGCATGCCGATGGCGTACGACCAGAGCGAGTACGAGATGGCAGGCGCCCTGCGCGGCGCGCCCGAGCCCATCGCCACGGCGCCGCTGACCGGGTTCGACGTGCCGTGGGGCTCCGAGGTCGTGCTGGAGGGCGTCATCGAGGGCCGCAAGCGCGAGATCGAGGGGCCGTTCGGTGAGTTCACGGGGCACTACTCGGGCGGGCGGAACATGACGGTGGTGCGGATCGACAAGGTCTCGTACCGCACGAACCCGGTCTTCGAGTCCCTCTACATCGGCATGCCGTGGACCGAGGTCGACTACCTCATCGGGCCCAACACGTGCGTGCCGCTGCTCAAGCAGCTCCGCGCCGAATACCCCGAGGTGCAGGCGGTCAACGCCATGTACACGCACGGACTGCTGGTGATCATCTCGACGAAGAAGCGGTACGGCGGCTTCGCGAAGGCGGTCGGCATGCGGGCCATGACCACGCCGCACGGGCTCGGCTACGTCAAGACCGTGATCATGGTCGACGAGGACGTGGACCCCTTCAATCTGCCGCAGGTCATGTGGGCGCTGTCCGCGAAGGTCAACCCGGCCGGTGACCTCGTCAACATCCCCAACCTCTCGGTCCTCGAACTCGATCCCGCGTCCGAGCCCGCCGGTATCACCAACAAGCTGATCATCGACGCGACCACTCCCGTCGATCCGGACCGGCGCGGCAACTTCTCGACCCCGGCGAAGGACCTGCCGGAGACGAAGGAGTGGACGGCCAGGCTCCAGTCGATGCTGGCCGCCGCACGCTGATCCCCCTCCCCCGCCACCCCCGTCACGTCAACGGAAGGAAGACCCCGCCATGATGTGTGCCCGCTGCGGCCATGAAGCCCTCGACAAGCTCGCCGACTCGCCCGTGCCCGGCGTGTGGGAGGTGTTCCAGTGCCGCCAGTGCCTCTACACCTGGCGCACCACGGAACCGGCCCGCCGCGTGCTGCGGGACGCGTACCCGGAGGAGTTCAAGATGACCCCGGAGGACATCGCGAACGCCATCGAGGTGCCCACGGTGCCGCCGCTGCGCGCCGCCTGAGCCGTCGCGTCAGAACGTCGACGCGTCAACGCGTCAGCGCAGCCAGACGCGGCGCAACTGCCGTCTGCGGTCCTCGTAGCCGGTGCGCCCGTGCACCATGCGCAGGTTGTCCCAGAACAGCAGCGCGTTCGTCTCGTACGCGATCTCGACGTGGTGCCGCTGGAAGTAGTCGAGGAGGCGCCCCGTGACGTCGGTGAGGAACGCGTCGCCCTCGACGAAGTCCGGGCTGAAGCGGACCGTCGGACGAGCCGCGTCCCCCTCGTCCAGCACCGGGTGCAGGGCCGAGCGCTCGACGCTGGTGTCCTCGATGCCCGAGAGGAAGCGGTACCGGCGCTCGGCCAGTGTGCGCCGGTCCTCCTCGTCCAGCGTGTCCAGGAACGGGTACAGGTCGCAGAGCGTCGTGCGGCCCCCGCCGTCGGACGGCGGGAACAGGCACCAGAGCGCGAGGTGGCGCGGCGGCGCTCCGGTGAACTCGTAGCCATCGGTGTGCGGTTGCAGCGGGTTCGTGGTGAGCGAGTGGTTCAGGTGCTGGAACTCCTCCTCGGCCCGGATGAGGTAGTGCAGCTTCCCGTCGTACTGCGGCATCAGCTCGCCGTAGCGGCGGCAGAAGTCCGTGTGGTCGAAGCCGTCGGGGATCTCGTTCAGGTAGACGTACCCGTGCGTGTCCAGCAGCCGTCGGAAGGCCGTCTCCGAGTACCCGGGATAGGTGAGCGAACTGAGCATCACTGTCCCCTCTCTACTCTCTACGAACTCGTCGTCATGGCGAGGCGGAGGCCGAAGCCGAGGAGGACGAGACCGGAGAACTGCTCCAGTCGGCGGCGGACGGCCGGGCGCTCGTAGATCCACCTCATGCGCCGGAGCACGGCCATGAGGAACACGTACCAGACACTGCTCGTCGCAGCCCACACCAGCGCGTAGACCACTCCCACCCAGCCGGACCACTTTCCGGCCGAGACGAACTGGGGCAGCAGCGCCGCCGCGAAGATGACCACCTTGGGGTTGGTGAGGCAGGTCAGCAGACCGGCCTGGTAGGCGGCCTTGGGCGCTGCCGGACGGGGCGCCCCCGCTGCCCCGTCCGCGCCGTCCGGCCCCTGGGCACCCTCGGCGCCCGCCGTGCTCTCCGTGCCCTCCGCGCGCTCCTCCGCCTGACGCGCGCGCCGCGCGGCCAGCAGCGTCCGCGCGCCGAGGATCACCAGGACGGCCGCGCCGAGGACGCGGATCACCTGATGGCTCGCCTCGCTGGAGGCGATGACGGCCGTGAGTCCGAGGGCCGCCGAGACCACCCAGGCGATGAGCCCGCTGGCGATGCCGAGAATGGACAGGACCGCTATGCGACGGCCGCCGTAAAGAGTCTGCCGCATGACGAGCACGGACGCCGGGCCCGGCGACATGGCCAAGAGAAGGGTAGCCCCGGCGAATGCGGGAAGCCCTGCGTACACCTGATCACCTCACTTCGTTCGGGGCGGCATCCCGTAAGGAACTCTTCTTCCCCGAAGGAGATGACACGCCGTTTTCCGGATCCGCGGGTAATTCCCCGGGATCCGCTGGAACTGCGGACTCTGCGGGCTCCGCGGGCTCTGCCGGAAAGCAGAACCTCAGTATCTGGAAAGCGGAACGGAATTCCCGTACCCGCGCCGCGACCGCCTCCGGCTCTTCACCGGCCACCACGACCCGCGTGATCAGATCGGCGACGGTCTCCATCTCGGCCGGTCCCATGCCGAGTCTGGTGACCTCGACGGTGCCGATCCTGATGCCCTCGGACACCGGGTCCGGCACGTCCTCGGCCGCCGGCAGCAGCATCTTGTTCACCATGATCCCGGCGCGCTCCAGCGCCTGGCTGACGGCGACCCCGCCCCCGTGCGCGCGCACGTCCACCAGCACCTGGTGCGTCGCCGTGAACCCCCGGCGCTCCCCCACCACGGCGAAGCCGCGCGCGTGCAGCGCGGCGGCGAGCGCCCGCGCGTTGCGGACCACGGCCGCCATGTAGCCGACGCCGAACTCGCGCAGCTCGCACGCCGCGAGCG
Organism: Streptomyces daliensis; assembly: GCF_054782395.1. NCBI lineage: Bacteria > Bacillati > Actinomycetota > Actinomycetes > Kitasatosporales > Streptomycetaceae > Streptomyces > Streptomyces daliensis. The sequence goes on from NZ_BAAGSO010000070.1 coordinate 48,908, forward strand.
CGAGCGCCGCGACCCGGTTGAGCTGGTGCGATCCGGTGAGCACCGGGAAGATCGCGGAGACGATCGGGACGCTCAGTTCCTCGTCGTTCCACAGGATCATGCCGCTCTGCGGACCGCTGAAGGTCTTGCCGCCGGAGCCGGTGAGCACGTCGGCGCCCTCGGCCAGCGGGTCCGGGTACTGCCGCCCCGCGATGAGCCCGGCCTGGTGCGCCCCGTCGAAGTAGAGGCGCCCGCCCCACGGCTCGATGATCCGCTTCATCTCGCGCACCGGCAGCGGGAACAGCGCCGTGGTCTGGTTGAGCGACACCACGCGCGGGCGCCGCGCCTCGGCCTCCCTGCGGAAGGCATCCAGGTCGACGGTGAGTTCGACGGGGTCGAAGGGGATCGACGAGACGGTGAGGCCACGCGCCCCGCCCGGCCCTTCGTCGTGGCCGCTGGAGTCGCCCCCGGCCGCCAGGGACAGGCTCATCAGGTGGTCGCCCGGCTCGGCCAGCGCGGTGAAGGCCACCATGCAGCCCGCCATGCCGCCCATCAGCCGCTGGTCGGCGAAGCCGGAGCCGAAGAGGTCCTTCAGCAACTCGACGCAGAGCGCTTCGAGCTGGTCGATGTAGACCATGCCGGGGAAGCAGCGCGAGAGCGCCCCGATGTGGCCGCCGGAGGCCCGGGTGCCGACCTCGGCCGACAGCAGCGCGCGCACCCCCGGGCTCGTGGGCGACTCGGCGGCGATGAGATTGAGGCATTCGGCGCCGCGCCAGCGCGCGTTGTCGGCGACCAGCGCGCGTACGCGCGCGGCCAGTTCCTCGTTCGTGGCTCCGGCGACCAGCCGTCCGGCGTCGGCGAGCGTCGCCGGATCGTGCTGGTCGCCGAGGGTGAACGTCACCTTTGGTCCCCCGTCGGTCGCGCCACCGTCAGTCCTGCACCGCGCTCGCCGCCTGGGCCTCGCTGTTCTCCCACCAGCGGTCGTCGCCCTTGGGGGCGCCGCGCAAGTCCCGCTCGCCCGCCCAGGTGAGGTTGAGGATGATGCGCCGCGCGTCCTCGTTGAGGGGCACCGTGCGGTGCAGCGTCGTGTCGGTGCGCAGGAAATAGAAGTCACCGGGCACGAAGCCGTACGTCGTGATCGGGTTGGCGCAGAGGTATTCGTGGATGCGGGGGTTCGACTTGTCCCACTTCGTGTGCGGTACGCACTGGAGCATGCCGCCGACCTCCAGCGGCGGGGTGTCGATGAGCCCGATCAGCGCGAAGCTGAAGTCGCCCCAGTGCCAGCCGTGGGTGTCGCCCTTCTTCTCCTGACGGGTGATCAGGAACTCCTCGTCGGCCGCGGGGCAGGCGTACAGCTTCTCGCCCGCGATCCGCTCCAGCGCCGCGATCAGGGGCTGCGAGCGGTAGAGGCGGTTGATCAGCTCGCCCTGTGCCGCGATGAACTCGCTGCGCACCACGCTCATGAAGCGCGGGGTGTTGCCCGTCGTCTCCAGCAGGAGATCACGGCGCTCGGCGTTCTTCTCCAGCAGGAGAAGAACCTCCTCCCGTACGCTCTCACGGATCTCATCGGGGTATATTTCGCGCACCTTGATGAAGCCGTCGCGCTGAAATCTTCCGGAGAGATCGAAGAGCACGGAAGGGGTCAGCCACGATTCGATGTGCTGCTCAATACGTGCGTCGAGGTCACCCTCCACAATCCGCTCCTCTCAGGGTTTCACGGATGTCGGATCGATTAGATCCCACCCGTCAACACGCGCGCAAGTTCCACTGGTTGGAGATTATTCAAATCGCGATACGGAATCTTTGTATTTCCTCCAATGGGCCATCCCCGATATCGCGGCTAGCATGTGGATTTATGATCGAGCACGCACAGTTGGTCGGCGGGAAATGGTTACCGGCCGCCGACGGCGGACGCACGGCCGTACTGAACCCGGCCGACGGCAGCACCCTCGGCACCGTCCCCCTCGCGCGGAGCGACGATGTGGCGGCGGCCGTCGAGGCGGCCACCCGCGCGGCGCGCGACTGGGCGCGGACGCCGCCGGGAGAGCGCGCCGCTGCCCTGCTGGCGCTGGCCGACGCGGTGGACGGCGACCGCGAGACGCTGGGCAGGATCGAGTCGTGGAACGTCGGCAAGCCGCTCGCCGCCGCCGAGGGCGAGGCCGTCCGCAGCGCCGACAGACTGCGCTTCTTCGCGGGCGCCGCACGCGCGCTGCACGGGCTGCCGACGGCCGAGTACGCCCGGGGCACGACGTCGTTCGTACGGCGCGAACCGCTGGGCGTCGCCGGGCTGATCACGCCCTGGAACTATCCGCTGCACATGGCCGCGTGGAAGCTCGGCCCCGCGCTCGCAGCGGGCAACACCTGCGTGCTCAAGCCCTCCGAGCTGACGCCGCTGAGCACGCTGCGGCTGGCCCGCCTCGCCGAGGGCCTGCTGCCGCCGGGCGTGCTGAACGTCGTGTGCGGGGACGGCGAGACGGGCGCCGCGCTGGCCGCGCACCCCGGTGTGGCCGTCGTGGCGGTGACAGGGGAGGTGTCCACGGGCCGGGCGGTGGCGCACGCGGCGGCCGAGACCGTGCGCCGCACCCACCTCGAACTGGGCGGCAAGGCGCCGGCCGTCGTCCTCGCGGACGCCTCCCCCGCGCGCGTCGCCGCCGGGCTGCGCGCGGGCGCCTTCTGGAACGGCGGCCAGGACTGCACGGCCGCTGCCCGCGTCATCGCCGAGGCCCCGGTCTTCGAGGCCGTCACCGAGGCGCTGGTCGAGATGGCGCGCGGCATCAGGCTCGGTGACCCGGCCGACCCGTCGACGGAGATGGGCCCGCTCGTCAGCGCGGAGCACCGGGAGCGGGTGCGGGGCTTCGTGGAGCGCGCCCGCGAGCGCGGGGCACGCGTCCTGACGGGCGGCGGCGACGCGGGCCTCGGCCCGGCCTACTGCGAGCCCACCGTCCTGACCGGCGTGGAGCAGCACGACGAGATCGTGCAGCGCGAGGTGTTCGGGCCCGTGCTCACCGTGCAGCGCGCCACGGACCCCGGGGAGGCGCTGCGGCTCGCCAACGACGTGCCGTACGGGCTGGCCGCCTCCGTGTGGACCGACCACCTGGGCCGGGCGCTGGACCTCGCGCGCGAGCTGGACTTCGGCACCGTCTGGCTCAACGAGCACGGGCCCATCACCTCGGAGATGCCCTTCGGCGGCTTCGGCGGCTCCGGGCACGGGACGGATCTGTCCGTCCAGGCACTCGACGGGTACACCCGTCTCAAGCACGTCATGGCCGCACTGCCGGACGGGGGAACCCTGTGAACACCGCGAACGGTACGAACAGCGCGAACAGTGTGAACGCGCTGTGGCACAACCACGCGCACATGCCCACCATGCCCGGCAGGGAGCACCGCATCGTGCGCGGCGCGGGCGCCTACGTCTACGACGACGCGGGCCGCGAACTGCTCGACGTACCGGCCGGGCTGTGGTTCGCGAACGTCGGGCACGGCCGCGCCGAGATCGCCGACGCCGTGCACAGGCAACTGAGCGAGCTGGCGACGTATCCGGTGTTCGGTGACTTCTGCAATCCGCGCGCCGAGGAGCTGGCCGACCGGATCGCGGGCCTCGTGCCGGTCGAGGACGCGAAGGTGTTCTTCACCAGCGGCGGTTCGGAGGCGCTGGAGGCCGCCGTCAAACTCGTGCGGCGCTACTGGCAGTTGACGGGCGAGCCCGCGCGCCAGACTGTCATCACCCGCGAGGGCGGCTATCACGGGCTGCACGGTTTCGGCACGAGCATCGTCGGCGTCCCCGCCTTCCGCGAGGGCTTCGGCGCCCTGCTGCCCGGCGCGCTGACCGTGCCCGCGATGGATCTGGCGGCGCTGGAGGCGGCCATCCTGGCGCACGGCCCCGACCGGATCGCGGCGTTCCTGTGCGAACCGGTGATCGCCGGGGGCGCGGGCGTGGTGCCGCCTGCCGACGGCTATCTGACGGGCGCTCAGGAGCTGTGCCGTGAGCACGGCATCGTCTTCATGCTCGACGAGGTGGTCACCGGGTTCGGCAGGGCGGGCAGCATGTTCGCCGCCGAGCGCTACGGGCTGCGCCCCGACATCATGCTGCTGGCCAAGGGGCTCACCTCGGGCTATCTGCCGCTGGGGGCCGCCGTCGCGGGCGGCCGGGTCGCGGAGGCGTTCTGGGCCCCGGGCTCGCCGCACGTCTTCCAGCACGGCCTGACCTACTCGGGGCACGCCTCCGCGTGCGCCGCCGCGCTCGCCAACCTGGACATCCTGGAGCGCGAGGACCTGGTGGGCCGCGTCCGCTCCCGCGAGGGGCGGCTGCTGGAGGCGCTGCTGCCGCTGCGCGAGCACCCCCTCGTCGCGGATGTGCGCGGCGGCACCGGGCTCATGGCGGCCGTGGCGCTGCGCGGGCACGACGTCGCGGAGGAGGTGGCCCACGCCGTGGTGAACGAGGGCATGCTGATGCGGGTGACGGGCGGCGACGCGCTCCAGATCTCGCCCCCGTTCGTCATCGGCGACGAGGACATCGACCGCATTCCGGTGGCGATCAGCGCCGCGCTGTCGCGTGTATCAGGCCGACGGTCTCGGGCGGCAGCCCCATCGTCGCGGGAAACGCCAGCACTGTCAGATACAGCGCCGTGAGCACCGGCATCTCGGACAGGCTGTGCTGGGTGATCTGCTCGACCCTGGAGAGCCGGTAGCGCACGGTGTTGGGGTGGATGTGCAGCGAGCTGGCCACCCGTCGCACGTCGCAGTCGTGGACGAGCCAGGCGGCGAGGGTGCTCGACAGCGTCGGGTGCTCGCGCAGCCTGACGAAGGACGCCGGTATCCGCCTGCTGAGCGCCGCGCGGTGCGCCGCGTCGGCCAGCCACATGGGCAGCGTGAACTCGGCGGCCGACAGCTCGCTGCCCGGCGGGGCCGCGTGGTGGCGCAACTGCCGCAGGGCCGCGAGCGCGTCGGCGGTCGCGGCGTCGAGGTCGTCGTCGTCCGCGAGGGTCTCGGAGACGCCGAGGTGGACGGGGCGCTCCAGGGCCAGCAGCGACAGGGCCACTTTCCGCCATACGCGCTCGGGCGCCACCACCAGCACGGCGCCGTAGGTACGGGCCACGGGCAGCGGCGTACCGCTCTCCGCCAGGCGCTCGCGCACCTGCTCGGGCAGCCCCTCCGCACCGTCGAGCGCCGCCACGGCGACGACGCGTGAACCGCCGGGCGGCGGGGGCGCGGCCGGGCGGGGTGGCCGGTGCGGTGACTGATGGGGCGACTGGTGGGCCGGGGGCGGGTGACCCGCGAGGCGGTCGAGGTGCCGGGACACGCGGTGCGAGAGCGCCTCCAGCAGCAGCGGGATCGCGGCGGCGTCCTCGGCCAGCAGCCGCTGCGGCTCATGGTCGAAGGGCCGCCCCGTCCCGCGCGCGGACGACGGCGCGGGCGACGGCGCGTACGGACGCGGCACGGCGGGCGTGGACGCGGCGGGGTGCGCGGGGGCGCCGCCGTCCGGGGCCTCCCTGGAGGTGGCGTTCCCGAGGAGGCGGTCGGCGGCCTCGGGGCCGAGGTGGGCGCCGCCGTCCAGCACGGTCCGGGTGGCCTTGCGGACCGACTCGGCCGACGTGCCAGGGGAGAGGAACCCGCGTGCTCCGGCGCGCACGGCGTCGAGCAGCAGCTCCGTGTCGTCGCACGCGGCGATCAGCACCAGCGCGGGAGGAGGGCCTGACGGGTTGTCCGCCAGGCCGCGTAATAAAGCGACATCACGGACCGCGAGGAGGTCCGTTCTGACGATCGCGACATCGGGGCGCCACTCGCGGGCCGTTCGCCACGCCGTGAGCGAGTCGTGCGCGATACGGACCTCGTCGTCGGCGTCGTCGGCCGGATACGGAGGCCAGGCCGGACGGCCAGGGGCGAAGCCGTTCCGTTCGATGACGAGTACGCGGTTTCCCATGAGCGAACCAGACCCCCGTGACGGCCGAGAGCGACCCCCGGCGGGACGGAGCACGCGCCCGTCCCGTCAACGTGAACCGGTTGCCGGGCCGTGGCAGAGCGTGACGGACGCCCTTGGCGGGTGGCACAGAGGGCTCACGCCCAAGCACTACCACCCGCAGCGCCGCGCAAACCGCGATGGCGGCCCGCACAGTGGGCGCGGAGCGCCTTCCCGGCGGAATGGCTTGTATCGCACCCGGCCCCGCCCGCGAACGGCCGGGAAACGGTCCGGGAACGCCCCCGACCGCTCCTCCCGGCCCGAACGCCGGACCCGGCCACCGCGCTGCCCACCCGTCGCGCGGGCAACGCCTCGCGGCAAGCACCCCGCGCCGCCGCGAACGGGACGCGAACGGCGCGGGCCCGCCCCCGCACGGGTGGCGCCCCGCGAGCGCCGCACCCCGCGTGACCGCGCCCCGTGACCCGTGCGCGGGCGCGCTCCCGTCAGCCCACCCGCTCCAGCACGATCGGCGGCGCCTCGAAGTCCACCGCGCCCGTGGCGATCTCGGTCGCGTCCGCCAGCGCCGCCTCCGCGTACGGGAACTTCTCCGGGGTGTCCGTGTGCAGGGTCAGCAGCGGCTGTCCCGCCACCACCCTGTCCCCCGGCCTGGCGTGCAGCTCCACGCCCGCGCCCGCCTGCACGGGGTCCTCCTTGCGGGCGCGTCCCGCGCCGAGGCGCCAGGCGGCCAGGCCGACCGCGTACGCGTCGAGCCGCGTCAGCGTCCCGGACGAGGGCGCGGTCACCACCTGGCGCTCGCGGGCCTCGGGGAGCGGCGCGTCCGGGTCGCCGCCCTGCGCGGTGATCATGCGTCGCCAGTGGTCCATCGCGGTGCCGTCGGCGAGCGCCTTCTCCGGGTCGGCGTCCGGCAGCCCGGCGGCCGTCAGCATCTCGCGGGCCAGCGCGAGGGTCAGCTCGACCACGTCGGCCGGGCCGCCCCCGGCCAGCACCTCGACCGACTCGCGGACTTCGAGCGCGTTCCCTGCCGTGCGGCCCAGCGGGGTGGCCATACCGGTCAGCAGGGCCGTCGTCCGTACGCCGTGGTCGTTGCCCAGCTCGACCATGGTGGCGGCGAGTTCGCGCGCGTCGTCCAGGTTCTTCATGAACGCGCCCGAGCCGACCTTGACGTCCAGGACGAGCGAACCCGTCCCCTCGGCGATCTTCTTGCTCATGATGGAGCTGGCGATGAGCGGAATGGACTCGACGGTGCCGGTGACGTCGCGCAGCGCGTACAGCTTCTTGTCGGCCGGTGCCAGCCCGTCGCCCGCCGCGCAGATGACGGCGCCGACGTCGTCGAGGATGCCGAGCAGTTCGGGGTTGGTGAGGGTGGCCCGCCAGCCGGGGATGGCCTCCAGCTTGTCGAGGGTGCCGCCGGTGTGACCGAGGCCGCGCCCAGACAACTGCGGCACGGCCGCTCCGCAGGCGGCGACGAGCGGGGCCAGCGGGAGGGTGATCTTGTCGCCGACGCCGCCCGTCGAGTGCTTGTCGGCCGTGGGCCTGGCCAGCGAGGAGAAGTCCATCCGCTCGCCGGAGGCGATCATCGCGCCGGTCCAGCGCGCGATCTCGGCGCGGGACATCCCGTTCAGGAGGACGGCCATGGCCAGCGCCGACATCTGCTCGTCGGCGACCTCGCCACGCGTGTAGGCGTCGATGACCCAGTCGATCTGCTCGGGGGTCAGGGTGCCTCGGTCACGCTTCGTGCGGATGACGGAGATGGCGTCCATGGCCATGGGGCGGGGTTCTCCTCGGTTCTCGACGGTACGGCGATGTGTGCGGCGGTACGGGGTTCTCGACGGTACGGGGCCCCGGCTGGACGCAGGGCACCCGCTCGACGGGACCGGCGCACCGGCCCCGTCGGCCCATCGGCCCGTCGGCCGTTCAGCGGGACAGGTCCGACGGGCCGAACGCGTCGGGCAGCAGCTCGGCCAGCGTGCGGATGCCCGACGCCGTGTCCATCAGCAGCTCAGGGCCGCCGTGCTCCCACAGGAGCTGGCGGCACCGGCCGCAGGGCATCAGGATGTCGCCGTTGCGGTCAGCGCAGGTGAAGGCGGTCAGGCGGCCACCGCCGCTGTCCGCCAGCGCGGAGACCAGGCCGCACTCGGCGCAGAGCGCCACGCCGTAGGAGGCGTTCTCGACGTTGCAGCCCGTCAGCAGGCGCCCGTCGTCGGCGAGTCCCGCGACGCCCACGGGAAAGCGCGAGTAGGGGGCGTAGGCCCGGGACATCGCGTCCCGGGCCGCCCGCCTGAGCGCTTCCCAGTCGACGTCGGCCGCCGCCGCGCGGACGCCGTCGGGCCGCTGCGCCCGCGTCATGTGCCCTGGCCTCTGCGGTACGGCTTGCCGACGGCCTTCGGCGCCCGCAGCCGCTGGGCGGCCAGCGAGAGCACCAGCAGGGTGGTGACGTACGGGGTCATCTCCACGAACTCCAGCGGGACGGTGTCCGTCGAGAAGTACCACACGAGCAGCCCGACGGCGACGACCACGCTGACGAGCGCCTGCACGCGCGCCGCGCGCGTACCCGCACGCAGCTTCCACACCGCCACCCCGACCAGCAGCACCGCCACCAGCAGCAGGAGCGCGTGCACGGTCGGGCCGCCCGCGCGCAGCTGGAGCGCGTCCATGAAGCCGAACAGGCCCGCGCCCATGGCGACGCCGCCGGGGCGCCAGTTGCCGAAGATCATGGTGGCGAGGCCGATGTAGCCGCGTCCGCCGGTCTGCTGGTCCTGGTAGATGTGCACGCCGATGGCGAGGAACGCGCCGCCGAGCCCCGCCAGCGCGCCCGAGACGACGACGGCCGCGTACTTGTACGTGTAGACGTTGACGCCCAGCGTCTCCGCCGCCACCGGGCTCTCGCCGCAGGAGCGCAGCCGCAGCCCGAAGGGCGAGCGCCACAGCAGGAAGAAGCTGGCGGCGAAGATGACGACGGCGAGCACCGTCAGCCAGGAGACCTCGTCCACGAAGGCGCCCAGGATGCCCGCGAGGTCGGAGACCAGGAACCAGTGGTGCTTCTCGATGCTCTGGAGCCCGTCGGCGAGCCCCGGCACGGTGAAGGTGGGCATGTCGTCCATGGGCGGCGACTGCTTGTCGTTGCCGCCCGCCTCGGCCGCCGCGCTGCCCTCGGCCCCGAACCAGAGCTTGGCGAGGTACTGCACGACGCCCAGCGCGAGGATGTTGATGGCGACACCGGAGACGATGTGGTCGACGCCGAAGGTGACGGTGGCCACCGCGTGCAGGAGGCCGCCGAGCGCGCCGCCGATGATGCCCGCGAGCGCCGCGGCCCACGGCCCGTACTGCCAGCCCACCCAGCCCGCCGCGAACGCGCCGAGCATCATCATGCCTTCGAGGCCGATGTTGATGACGCCCGCGCGTTCCGCCCACAGGCCGCCGAGGCCCGCGAGGCCGATGGGGACGGCGGCGGCGAGCGCGCTGCTGTACTGGCCGGAGGCGGTGAGCTGGTTGGCGTCCGTCACGACGCGCAGCAGGGAGAGCAGGACGAGCGCTCCCGCGATGATCAGCAGGACGACGGGGTACGAGAGCTTACGGCGCACGCGCTCGGCCACCGCCCCGGCACCCTTGCCGTCGCCGTTCCCATTGCCGTTGCCGTCGCCCTTGCTGCCTGGCCTGGCGGCGATGTTCGTGCTCACGCGGACACCTCCGCCTTGTCGTCGGACGTACGGGCCTGCGCCGCCAGCTCCTCGCCGACCTTGCGCTGCTGTGTCCGCAGCCCGTAGCGGCGGACCAGCTCGTAGGCGATGACGACGCACAGGACGATGACGCCCTGCATGACGCCGACGACCTCCTGCGCGTACCCCTCGAACTCCAACTGTGTGCCGGTCCGTTCGAGGAAGCCCCACAGCAGGGCGCCCAGGGCCATGCCGATGGGGTGGTTGCGGCCCAGCAGCGCGAGGGCGATGCCGGTGAAGCCGATGCCCGCGGGGAAGTCGGTGCCGTAGTTGTGGGAGACGTTCAGCAGCGTCGACATGCCCACCAGGCCCGCGACGGCGCCCGACAGCAGCATCGAGACGAGCACCGTGCGCCGGACGCTGACGCCGCTCGCCGACGCCGCGGACTGCGAGCGGCCCACCGCGCGCAGGTCGAAGCCGAAGCGGGTGCGGCCCAGCACGAACCAGTAGGCCACGCCGACGAGGACGGCGAGGACGATCGTGCCGTAGATCGGCTTGGGCTCGGTCGGGATGGTGAAGAACCGGCTGGCCTCGGGGAGGTTGGGCGTGTGGAAGAGGTTGCCGTCCTTCTCCGCGAGCCTGCCCTCCTGGAGGAAGTAGCCGATCGCGGAGGCCGCGATCGAGTTGAGCATGATCGTGGTGATGACCTCACTGACGCCCCGCGTGGTCTTCAGCAGACCCGCGATGCCGGACCAGAGGGCGCCCACCAGCATCGCGACGACGATGACGAGCGGGATCTGGATGATGCCGGGCAGCGTGAGCGCCCCGCCGACGACGGCCGCGACGAACGCCGCGACGCGGTACTGGCCGTCGACGCCGATGTTGAACAGGTTCATCCGGAACCCGACGGCGACCGCGACCGCTGCCAGGTAGTACGGGATCGCCTCGTTGATGATCCAGACCTGGCTGTCGCTCTTGGAGCCGAAGTCGAGCATCACAGCGAAGGCGTGCAGCGGGTCCTTGCCTGTGACGCCGATCACCGCCGAGGTGATCACGAGCGCGGCGACGACCGCGAGGAGCGGCGCGGCGACGGCCAGGATCACCTTGTCCTTGTCGAACCTCTTCACCAGGTTCACCGGGAGCCGCCCCCTTCCGGTGCGTCGTCGTTCTGCGACTCCTGCGGCTCCTGCGACTCTTGGTGCTCCAGGTGCCCTGTGGCGGCGCCGGTCATGGCCGAGCCCAGCTCCTCGGGGGTGATGGTGGCGGGGTCCGCGTCGGCGACCAGGCGGCCCCGGTACATCACCCGCAGGGTGTCGGAGAGGCCGATCAGCTCGTCCAGGTCGGCGGAGATCAGCAGCACCGCGAGACCCTCGCGCCGCGCCGCGCGTATCTGGTCCCAGATCTGCGCCTGCGCGCCGACGTCCACACCGCGCGTCGGATGCGCGGCGATCAGCAGCTTGGGGTGGTGGCTCATCTCGCGGCCGACGATCAGCTTCTGCTGGTTGCCGCCCGACAGGCTGGCCGCCGTCACCTCGATGCCGGGCGTGCGCACGTCGTACTCGGCGACGATCCGCTGCGTGTCCGCCCGCGCGCGCTTGAGGTCCAGCAGCCTGCCCTTGCTGTTGGGCGGCTCCGTGACGTGCCCGAGCATGCGGTTCTCCCACAGCGGCGCGTCCAGCAGCAGCCCGTGCCGGTGCCGGTCCTCGGGGATGTAGCCGATGCCGTCCTCGCGGCGGCGGCGCGTGGGTGCGTGCGAGATGTCCTCGCCGTCGAGGGTGACGGTGCCGCCGTCGGGGTCGCGCATGCCCATGACGGCCTCGACCAGTTCGGCCTGCCCGTTGCCCTCCACACCGGCCACGCCCAGGACCTCGCCCTTGTGGATGGTGAAGGAGACGCCGTCCAGGACGCTGCGTACGACGCCGTCCGTGTCCGTCGCGGACAGGCTCAGCCCCTCCACGGCCAGCATCGGCGTCGTGGTGACCGTCGACTCGCGGGTCTCGGGCGAGGGCAGCTCGCTGCCGACCATCAGCTCGGCCAGTTGCTGCGACGTGGTGTCCTCCGGGCGTACGGAGGCCACGGTCGTCCCGCGCCGCACGACGGTGATGTCGTCAGCGACGGAGAGGACCTCGCCCAGCTTGTGGGAGATGAAGATGACGGTCAGACCCTCGGACTTCAGCTCGCGCAGGTTGTCGAAGAGCGCGTCGACCTCCTGCGGCACGAGGACCGCCGTGGGCTCGTCGAGGATGAGGGTGCGGGCGCCACGGTAGAGGACCTTGAGGATCTCCACGCGCTGCCGGTCGGCGACCCCCAGGTCCTCGACGACCGCGTCGGGCCTGATCCCCAGGTGGTACGCGTCCGACAGCTCCCTGATCCGCGTGCGGGCCCGCGCGCCGATCCCGTGCAGCTTCTCCGCGCCCAGGACCGTGTTCTCCAGGACGGTGAGGTTGTCCGCGAGCATGAAGTGCTGGTGCACCATGCCGATGCCGCGCGCGATGGCGTCGGCGGGACTGTGCAGGGACACCTGCTCGCCGTCGACGTGGATGGTGCCCTCGTCCGGCTTCTGCATGCCGTAGAGGATCTTCATCAGGGTCGACTTGCCCGCCCCGTTCTCCCCCACGAGGGCGTGCACAGTGCCGCGCCGGACCGTGATGTCGATGTCGTGGTTGGCGACGACGCCGGGGAACCGCTTGGTGATCCCCCGGAGTGCGACCGCGGCGTCGCCGCGCGCCGTGTCCGCCGCCTCGGACGCCGCGGAGGGCTCGGAGGGGGGACTGCTGCTGGAGGCTGTCATGGCGCACTCTCCTCGGTGCGGGGCGCGGCTGGCGCCGCTGATCGGGCACCCGGAGAGGGGTCACCTCCGGGAAGGAGGCGACCCCTCGGGCACGACGGGACACGACGGACCGGCCGTCAGGTCACCGGCGGTCAGGTCACCTGGACGTCAGGTCACCGACGCCGGGGCATCGACGTCGGGGCATCGACGTCGGGTCGGTCAGGGGGTGTCCTTGACCTTGATCTTGCCGTCGATGATGTCCTTGCGGGCCTTGTCGATGTCGTCCTGGATGTCGTCGATGAAGCCGCCGGAGGTGGCCAGCGAGACGCCGTCCTCCTTGAGGGAGAAGGACTGGGTGCCCGTGATCGGCTTGTCGTCCTTGACGCTCTTGATGAGGTCGTAGACGGCGACGTCCACGTTCTTGACGGCCGACGTCAGGATCGAGTCCTTGTACTTGGCGAGACCCGGCTGCTCGTACTGGTCGGAGTCGACGCCGATCGCCCAGGTGCCCTTCTTCTTGCTGACCTCCTCGATCGAGCCCGCGCCGGACTGGCCGGCGGCGGAGTAGATCACGTCGATGTCGGAGTCGAGCATGCCCTTGGCCTTGTCCTTGGCCGCGGCGGGGTCGTTGAAGCCCTTGGTGTTCGTCGGGTACAGATACTGCGAGGTGACCTTGACCTTGGGGTCGGTCTCCTTGACGCCCTGCTCGAACCCGGCCTGGAACTTCTGGATCAGGGCGTTGTTGACCCCGCCGATGAAGCCGACCTCCTTGGACTTGGACTTCTTCGCGGCGGCGACACCGGCCAGGTAGGACGCCTCGTGCTCGGCGAAGACCAGCCCGGCCACGTTCTTGCCCTTGGAGTCCGAGTCGACCACGCCGAAGGTGGTGTCGGGGAAGTCCTTGGCGACCTTGTTGATCGACTTGCCGTAGTCGAAGCCGACCCCGATGACGGGGTTGTAGCCTGCTTCGGCAAGGGAGGTCAGCCGCTGCTCGCGGGTGGCCTCGGTCTCGTCGTTGCCCGCCGTCATCTCCTTGGACTTGACGCCGAGTTCCTTCTCGGCCTTGTCCACGCCACGGGCTGCGGCCTCGTTGAAGGAGTGGTCATCACGCCCGCCGACGTCGAAGGCCAGGCCCACGCCCATGTCCTTCTTACCGGCGGACTCGGTGGAGCTCTCACCGCACGCGGTGGCAGTCAGTGCGAGGACCGCGGTGGTGCTGACCGCGGCAGCAAGCTTCGTTACCCGACGCAAGAGGACGTCCCCTTCGGCTGCTTGGAAGCGCCTCGTCCGGCGCTGGCTTCCGGCAAAGATTAACGCGCGTAGATTTCAGGTAAAGGCTTCCCGGATCGCTGTTATCGGATCGGTGTCTACCCGGGGCCGAACGGGATGTGCGGGGGCGGTCCGGGGCTAGTCTCGGCCGTATGGCTGAGTACCTACAGGTGGCCACGGCCACGGAGACCCGTGACGACGCCGTGAAGCTGGCACAGTCGGTAGTGGCCGCCCGGCTGGCGGCCGGTGCGCAGATCGTCGGCCCGGTGGCCTCGGTGTTCTGGCACCAAGGGGAGTTCGGTACCGGCGAAGAGTGGCAGCTCCTGCTCAAGACCCGCGCTGACCGGTACGCCGCTCTGGAAGCGCATCTCTTGGAGCGGCACCCCTGGAAGAACCCGGAGGTCTCGGCGGTGCCGCTGACCGGGGCAGAGGGTTACCTGCGCTGGATCGCCAGGACCACCCAGCAGGACGGGGACTGACCGTCACGCCTTGGCCCGTTCCAGGACTGCGGCAACCGCCGGTAGATCCCGGTGCGGGCCGAGCTGCCGCAACATGGGTTCGAGGCGCCGACGAGGACGTACGGAGGCGACTCCGGCGGACAGGTCCAGTGCCCGGCCGACGACCGTCGCCGCCTGCTCCACTTCGCGGGCGGCCAGACAGGACTCGGCCAGCCACGAAAGATACAGGCTCTTGTCCCGGGCGTGGGCATCGTCGTAGTGGGCCAGCACGTCTTCCAGCACAGGGACCGCGCGGAGCGGGCGGCGCAGCTCGGTCCAGCACCGACCGGTCATGATCCGGAGTTCATCTTGGTCCACCCACGCGGCCCAGTCCGGCTGCGGTACATCGTCAGCGTCGCAGAGGGCGGCTTCGGCGGTGCTCAGTGCCCGCTCCGTCTCGCTGACCCGCCCGGCGACCGCGTAGGCCCACGCCAGACGCTCGTGGAGCAGAGCCCGGACTCCGGACGGGGCATCGGGGCCTGCGGTACGGCAGGACTGTTCGGCTGTCTCGACTCCGGCGCCTCGGTCGCTGTCGATCCGCTGGTAGGCAAGGAAAGCCAGGGCGTTTCCGGCGAGGGCTGCGTCTCCGGCTTCTGTGGCGGTCCGAAGACTCGCCTCGTACAGACTGCGGGCGTCGACGTGCTTGCCCGCGTCGAATGCGGCCCACCCCGCTTGCTGTGCCTGTTCGGCCAGCACGGAGAGCAGAGCGCGACCGGTCTGCTCGGTGCAGTCGGCCTCGCGGATCAGGGTCTTGGTGGCTTGGTATTCGCCGAGATAGACGCGGTAGGTGTCTCCTCCGCCGAGAACGTCATCAAGGCGGCGCAGACGGGCGGTGCGCCCGCGTAGCCGTTCTGGAACGTCACGGCCGATGCGGCGGCCGGTGGTGAACTGAGTGAGTTCGGGCAGGCCGACTACCAGTCCGGCTGTGGCCGACCCTCTGAAGAACGCTCTTCGGCGCACTGCGCTGTCTCCGTTCCGGGTCATGCCGGCAGTGACTGCGGGCACAGCGGGATGCCGGAGTGGCTGCCGCGCCGCTTCCCACGCGCGGGGGGCGAGGCCGAGCATGTGCCCGGGGATGCGTAAGGCGTCGGCAATGACGGCGATCTTCTCGAACGTCGTCACGCTGCCGTCCCCGCGGGCCAGGGCGCCTACGCGCTCCGGCTTGATGCCACACTCAGCCGCGATCTTCGAGTAACTGATCCTGGCCTCTGCCCGAGCGAGCAGAAACACTGTGCCGAAGTCGTGGGCTGTGATGGCTGCTCGCATGTCCGCCCGGTTCAAGAGGGCAGGCGGCAGCGCTGTCGGCGGTTCGTATGCGGTCATGAGGTGCCCCGTCGCGCCTGTGGGGGACAGCGTGTGGCATCGGCCTGATGCCCAGCCTCCCCATCGTGGGGATACCCATCGGCGGGAAGCCGGATTCCTTTTCCAGCAGGACAGTTGCCTCGGAAGGATCTGCGCGACGACAGCGGAAGGGAGGGACAGCCCGTGAACCTGGATGACGTGTTCTCGGGAATGCCGGTCTTCACCGTGCCGACGCTCCGCGAGCGCCTGGAGACCAAGAAGTTCTCCGGCAACAGCGACACGAACACCGAGCGGGACGAACACGAATAATCCGCACTCCCACAGCCCACCGTCCTCGCTGACGGTGGGCTGTTCCGTTCCGAGGAGGGGGATTCTCTTGCTCAAGTTCAGCATCACTTGGGCCAGCTTGGAGAGCGGTCCGGCCGAGTGGACATGGACCGGCCACGAGTGGCGGCACGGCGCATCCCGCATTGAGCCGTACGGGCATCCGGCCGTCTGTCACGAAATGATCAGCGACGGCGCGACTGTAGCGGTGATCTCGACGGAACGCGGGCGCGGAATCGACGCGTCGCCTGGCGGGCCGCCGGTCCGCGTGGCCCCAGACGCCTATCGCGCACGTCTGTGGGACGCCTGTCACGGGGCATTGGACTGGACGACCGTCGAACTGACACCCGGTACCGCGACGGTTCGCGCGGGAACATGGGCCGTGGCACCGCTCTATCTCGCCCGCAGCGACAGCAAGTTGGACGGCTCGTGGGACCTGGCCGATCTCCACGAACACTGCCGGGCCGACGCCCTCGTGGACCGTGAGATTGCCCGACTGCTGCGACTCCAGCATCGTTATACCCACGACACCCTTTGGCAGGGGGTCTACCGGCTCACGGAACGCTCCACAGCGTCGTGGACCGCTGACGGCCTCGCGCTGGCCTACCCGCCGGGTGCTCCACACACCGAGCCTCGTGCTCTGCGACCGGGTGCCGACGTGCTCGACGCCTACGAACAGCTCCTCGCGCAGGCGATCACACAGCGGCATTTCAGCCCGGGCCGCTCCGCTGTGGAACTGTCCGGCGGGATGGACTCGGCGAACGTCGCAGCAGGACTCGCCGCCCTCGGCCAGCCCGAGTTCGCAGCAGCAGCCATGCTCCTCGGCGGCGAGGCACGCGAGCAGCAGATCCGCCGCCGCAGGGAGATGATCAGCGCCTTCGGGATCACGAGGGACACGTGTACGGACGTGATGGCGCACCTGCCGCTCAACCCCACCGGACGACGTGCGAGCGGCCAGCCGGTCAGCCCGTATGACGACCCCTGGACCGAGGCGGAAGAAGTCATGATGCGTGCCCTGACACGGGTGGGCATTGGGTGGTCGTTCGGGGGTACGGGCGGGGACGAACTTACCTCCCTGCGCGATGACGAACGCCCACCTCCTGGGGAAGTCCCGCTCCCAGGGCCTTGGACCGGAAAACGGACACTGGCCGTCATGGACCACATCAACGACGGCATCGCTCCGTCCCCGGTCCTCTACGACAGCACACTTCTCGCCTTCGCCTGCCGAACCCCACAGTTCATGCGGAACGGACTGTGGCCCGTATCGCCGCTCGCGGACCCGGAGCTGATCCGGTTCGCAGAGTGGCTGCCCCGCCCCTGGCGAGAGCACAAGGCATTGAACAGGCTCCGCCTTGCCAGGCTCGGCCTGTCCCCAGAAGGTGTGCACGCGCCGATTCCGGAGAATTTCGTCCACGCGATGAACGTCGCGATGCGTCGCTACGTCGCTCCGTTTCTGGAATCCATGGTTCGGGAGGGCAGCGTGTTGATCGACACCGGGTTCGTGGACGGAAACGGACTCGCGAGAACTGTGGAATCGGAATCCCTGAAAGGACCGCACGGGGAGATGGATCGGACGCTGTTTCACATCGCGTCCACCGAGGTCGGATTACGCGGGATGTCAGGCGCGGGCGAGTAGATGATGCGCGAGCCCCGGAAGGGACTCCGCCTCGCGCCCCAGCATGTACGCGTCTTCCCCGTAGCGCTCGGTCCGGTGGATGATTCGCCAGCCCTGAACGTCGCAGTAGTACCGCAGCAACCCCGGGTCCGGACCGACCGCACGACGGACCCAGTCCCGGCCGGTCGCGGCGGCCCGGTCCACCGCCCACCAGGCGAGCAGGGATCCCACTCGCCGACCGGCGAACTCCGGGTGCGTCACGGTGGTGCTGAGGAAGTACGAAGGCTGCGCCTGCTCTTCTTCGGTCCAGCCCCACAACGGTGTCTGTTCGCCGAGCGTCGTCCGGCCGACCACGCGGCCCGTCTCGGTCGCGACGACCCACACGGGCGTCTCCGGGGCGGCTGCCTGGCGGCCCGATTCCACAGTGAACCGTTCCCAGCCCAGGGCACCCCTGACGCCCCGCTCCGCCATCCAGCGGGCGCGTGCTCGCGTCAGTTCCTCGACCTCTTCCCGGTCGGCCGCTGTCGCCCGGCGGATCACGAACATCGCAGAGTCCCCTTCACTGGACGGGCAGGCACCAGCGTAGTCAGACCCGGCCCGTTCCTCCGGTCAGAACGGTGCCTTGTTGCCATAAGCGTGATCCGCGGTGGGCGATCACTTCCCCCTTCTTCGTCTCCTGTCCAGCTCCGCGCCCGGGCCCGCCCCGTACGCCGGCCCGCTCACCCCCTACGACCGCTCCTCCGCGTCCAGCAGTGCCGCGGCCGTGAACAGCTCGACGCCGACGGCGATCGCGTCCTCGTCCGCGTCGAAGTCGCCCTGGTGGAGATCGCGGGGGTGGCGGTCCCCTGGCGGGCGGACGCCGAGGCGGACCATCGCGCCCGGCACCCGCTCCAGGTACCAGGAGAAGTCCTCGCCGCCCAGGCTCTGCTCCGTCGACTCGACGGAGGCGGGGCCGCGGCGGGCTGTCATCGCCTCGCGCAGCAGTTCCGTGGTCCCCGGCTCGTTGACGACGGGCGGGACGCCCCGCACATAGGTGATCTCGGTCTTCGCGCGGTGCATCGCGGCCACCTCGTCGATGGCGGCGTGGACGACATCGGGCGCGTCCCGCCAGGCCGGGAGGTCCAGGCAGCGCAGGGTGCCGGACAGCTCGGCGCGCTGGGGGATGACGTTGGGCGCGTGGCCCGACTCGATGCGTCCCCACGTCAGCGCCATCCCGGAACGGGCGTCGACGCGACGGGCCAGCAGCGCGGGCACATCCGTCACCAGCCGGGCCGCTGCCGTGATCAGATCGGTGGTGAGGTGGGGGCGGGCCGTGTGGCCGCCCGCGCCGTTCAGCGCCACCTCGATGCGGTCGCAGGCCGAGGTGATGGGGCCCGAGCGGAGCCCGACACGGCCCGCGTCCACGCGCGGATCGCAGTGCGCCGCGATGATTCTGCCGACCCCTTCGAGCGCCCCGCCGTCGATGGCGTCGGTCGCTCCGCCGGGCAGCACCTCCTCAGCGGGCTGGAACAACAGCCTTACGGCGCACGGCAGTTGGCCCGCACGGGCCAGCTCCGCGAGCACGAGCCCGGCGCCGAGGACGACGGTGGTGTGCACGTCGTGCCCGCACGCGTGCGCGCGGTCCGGGACGGTGGAGCGGTACGGGACGGACTTCGTGTCCGGGATGGGCAGCGCGTCGATGTCGGCGCGCAGTGCGAGCATCGGGCGCGCCGCACGGTGTTCTTCGGCCGCCCCGGCCTCGCCGGAGCCTTCGCCCGGCACGACGTCGCAGATCAGGCCCGTTCCCAGGGGCAGGACGCGGGGGGCGAGCCCGGCCCGTTCCAGTCGGGCCTTGAGGGCCTGGGTGGTGCGGAACTCCTGGTTGCCCAGCTCGGGGTGCATGTGCAGGTCCCGGCGGAAGGCGATCAGCTCGTGCCGGAGCGCGTCGGGCAGTCTGCCGGGCATCCTCTCCGGGGTTTCGGAGAGCGTGCCCAGCCTCGCTGGTTCGCCGGGTCGGCCCACCTCCGGCTCAGGGGACAGGAGTTCGTTCATGGGGCGGAGAATACGCGTTCAGGACCCCCAACCGGCAATGGATCACGCGAAGTTCAGCCCCACAGGGGACCAGAAACTAGCCCTTCCGGCGGTTGTGCGCCGACGCCGTTGGGTATACCTATGCGCCCGCCGCGCCCGCTCCTGGCGTAGCGGGTACGGAATCCAGCCGCCGTGCCCCTCGCGCGCTGCCCGTCACCCCGGACAGGAAGCCCTCGGCGCGCGGCGAGGCGTTCGCCGTCAGCCACGCGGGGTCCACCTCGCAGACCGCGACCGTCACGGGCGTACCGGCGAGGGCGAGCGGGAGGGTGTGCACGACCGTCGAGGGGAAGCTGAGGATGGTGCGCCCGATCGGCCCGCGCCTGGCGACGAGTTCCAGCGGCAGGTCGGGCCGCACGATCTCCAGCCCCGTGGCCGCCGTGACCCGCTGGAGCTTGTCGCTGCTCTCGCGGCGGTGCGCGAAGTAGCGGGTGGCGCCGTGCGTACGGGCGAGGGAGGCGACCGCCTCCAGATAGCGCTCCATGTCCACGACCCCCGTCTCCACGAGCGAGGTGCCCACCAGATCGGTGCCCTTGGTCAGCCGGGGCGGGCCGAAGCGGGCGCGGGTCCAGGCGAAGTCGTTGGCCGTGACGGTCACCCCGGGGGGTGCCTCGACGGGCATGGAGCTGAAGATCTCCACGCGGCGCCCGGAGGAGCCGGAAGGACCGGAGGAACCAGAAGAAGGAGTGAGGCGGCGGCGCGCGCGGTGCGCGAAGGGGGCGAAGAGCAGGGCGCGGGGGCCGCCCGCGCCCTTGCGGTGCCAGCGGACGAAGCGCTCGCCGCGGGCGAGCTGTGAGACGAACTCCATGGTGGCGGTGCCGTCGTCCACCACGACGACGCTGCGTGCGGCGGTGAGCGTGAGCAGGAGCTGCACGTAGCGCGAGAAGGGGTCGCCGATCACGACCCGGCGCGCCCTGCGCAGCTCCCCCAGCAGCGAGCCGACGGTCTTGACGGGTGCGAGGGCGCCCTCGCGCGCCTCCTCCCACTGAACGGCGATGCCCTCGTCGCGTGCCAGCTCCACCATGCGGCGCAACTGGCCCCGGGTCATCGGGTCGTGGGGCGGCAGCACGACGAGGGTGAGGCGCGAGGCACCGCTCGTGTGGGCCCATTCGAGGACGTTGAGGAGCTGGACGGGGCTCTCGACGAAGGCGAGGGTGCGCGCTTCCACCGCTTCCCCGTCCGCCTTGGCTGCCTTGGCCGCCTTGGCCGCCACGTCGTCCGCCCTGGCTGTCCCGTCCGCCCCGTACGCCTCGGCTGCCCCGTCCGCGTCAGAGGGCGTCGTCGCCCAAGGCACGCCCCGGAGACGGCGGATGGGAGTGTCCGCCGTCTCCGGGGTCGGGCCGACGGGCCCGTGGGTGTGGCTCAACTCGGCTGCTCCATGGTCCGGTTGATCCTTCGGCGGTCAGACCGCGACCGGCTCGCCGTCGTTGGCCTCCTCGGCCTCCGCGACGACACCCTTGACGCGGCGCAGCTTCTCCATCGGCTTCAGCTCGCTGTCGTAGACCTTCTTGACGCCGTCGCCCAGCGACTCCTCGATGGTGCGGATGTCGCGCACCAGGCGCTGGAGGCCCTGCGGCTCGACGGAGGCGGCCTGGTCCGAGCCCCACATGGCGCGGTCGAGGGTGATGTGCCGCTCGACGAAGACGGCGCCGAGCGCGACGGCGGCCAGGGTGGTCTGGAGGCCGGTCTCGTGGCCGCTGTAGCCGATCGGGACGTTCGGGAACTCGCCCTGGAGGGTGTGGATCATCCGCAGGTTCAGTTCCTCGGCCTTGGCCGGGTACGTCGAGGTGGCGTGGCAGAGCACGATGTTCTCGCTGCCCAGGACCTCGACCGCGTGGCGGATCTGCTTCGGGGTGGACATGCCCGTCGAGAGGATGACGGTGCGGCCTGTGGCGCGCATGGCGCGCAGCAGCTCGTCGTCGGTGAGCGAGGCGGAGGCGACCTTGTAGCAGGGCACGTCGAACTTCTCCAGGAAGGCGACGGACTCGACGTCCCACGGGGAGGCGAACCAGTCGATGCCGCGCTTCTTGCAGTACTCGGAGATGGCGCGGTAGCCCTCCTCGTCGAACTCCACGCGGTGGCGGTAGTCGATGTAGGTCATCCGGCCCCAGGGGGTGTCGCGCTCGATCTCCCACTGGTCGCGCGGGGTGCAGACCTCGGGGGTGCGCTTCTGGAACTTGACGGCGTCGCAGCCCGCGTCGGCCGCGGCGTCGATCAGGGCGAAGGCGTTCTCGATGTCGCCGTTGTGGTTGATGCCGATCTCGCCGGTCACGTAGACGGGGTGGCCGGGGCCGACGGTCTTGTCGCCGAGGGTGCGCAGACGGTTGGTGCTCATGGTGACGGTGTTCTTTCTGCTAGAGGGAGGGTTGCAGGGAGGGGCCGAGGATCCACGCGGCGATCTCCCGGATCGCGCCCGCACCGCCGGGTGCGGAGGTGACGGCGCGGGCGGCGCCGCGCACCACGTCGTGGGCTCCCGCGACCGCGACGGGCCAGCCGACGAGGCCGAAGCACGGGAGGTCGTTGACGTCGTTGCCGACGTAGAGCACGCGCTCGGGCGCGATTCCCCGCTCCTCGCACCACTGCTTCAGGGCGAGGTCTTTCCGGTCGATGCCGTGCAGCACGGGGACCTTGAGCTTGGTGGCCCGTGCGGCGACGACCGGGTTCTGTTCCGTGGACAGGATCAGCAGCTCCAGCTCGGCGCGCCGGAGCGCGGCGATCCCGAGCCCGTCGCCGCGGTGCACGGCGACGGTCTCCCGTCCGTCGGAGTCGACGAGCACCCGGTCGTCCGTCTGGGTGCCGTCGAAGTCGAGTACGACCGCGTCGATGTCGGCGCGGGTCGGCAGCGCGCCGGGGCCCGCCACGTCCAGCAGCGGCGCGAGCGCGCGGGCGCGGGCGAGGTCGTGCGGATCGTCGACCTCCAGCACACGCGCCGGGTCGGTGCGCACCAGTTCGGTGCGGCCGAAGAAGCGGTGGCCCGCCTTGCGGAAGCCGGGCGCGTCCATCGCGTAGGCGGCGCCGGTCTCCAGCAGGTCCTGCGGGCGGTCCTGGCGGCGCGGGCGGAAGGACTTGTCGTGGTTGACGCCGTGCCCGCCGCCCTCGTGCCCGGCCCCGTGTCCGCCCTCGTGCCCGGCCCCGTGCCCGGCCCCGTGCCCGTCCCCGGCCGGCTGGTCGGTGGCGTCGCGCCACACGAAGCCGTGGAACTCGGCGACGGTGAGCGCGCTGTCCGCGCCGTCCACGACCGCGCGGGCCACGCCGTCGACGTCGGCCGCCGTGACGAAGGGGCTCGTGCACTGGACGAGCAGGACCACGTCCACGGCGTGCCCGTGCCTGGCCTCGTACGCGTCCATCGCGTGCAGCACGGCCGCCTCGCTGGTGGCGGTGTCGCCCGCGATGTCGACGGGGCGCTCGACGACCTCGGCGCCCGTGGCGCGCGCCGCGGCCGAGATGGCCGTGTCGTCGGTGGAGACGACGACCCCGGTGACGAGGCGCGCCGCGAGGCACTCGCGTGCGGCCCGCGCCACGAGGGGCACGCCGCCCACGGGGGCGAGGTTCTTCGCGGGCACGCCCTTGGACCCCCCGCGTGCGGGGATCACGGCGAGGACGTGCCGCGCCGCCGGGTGGGCCCCCGCGAGCTGCCCCGCGCTGCCCACGGCACCCGGCGCCTGCGAAGGGCCGGCCCCGTTCTGCCCGCTGTCGGGCCGCGAATTCGCCATGTCGGCTCCTAGAGGAGGGGTGGAGGAAGGAGAGGTGGACGTGCGCGCCCGGCGCGGCGTGCGCGCTTCGCGGGGGCCGCCGCCCGTCACAGCTCCCCCATGCGGCGGATGACCGGGGCCACGCGCTGGACGCCGTGCCGGTAGGCGCCGCGTGCCGCGTCGCGCACAGCGCCGCGGACGGCTCCGCGCAGGCCGGAGGGTTCGGCGGCGGCTGTCGTGGCCGCGCCGGGGAGGGGGGTGCCGTGGGGGTCGAAGCCGTAGCGGGCCAGGACGCCGGGGAGGTAGCCGGGGGCCGTGCGGGGCGTGTAGTACGGCGCCACCGGGGGGAGCCCCGCGCGGGAGGCCAGCTCGGTGACGCGGTCGCGGGCCGCGTCGAAGGCGTGCGCGTAGGAGTCGCCGCCGGTGCTGTCGGTGCCGCCGTCCGCGCCGCCCTTGCCCGCCGCGCAAACGCCCTGGCGCGCCGTCCAGACGGGGTCGGCCTCGGGCAGGTGGCCCGCGTCCAGCTCGTCCCAGGAGGCGAGGCAGCCGGAGCCGAGGAAGTGGTGGTTGCCCAGTGCCTCGCGGACGCCGAGGTCGGTCAGGATCGCGGTGGGCACCGAGCGGTGCAGGGACTCCAGGGCCGCCGTCGAGCTGACGGTGACGAGCAGGTCCGTACGGTCCAGTACCTCGCCCATGTTCCCGTAGACGAGGCGGCAGTTGGCGGGCAGTCCGCCGGGGACGCGGCCCGAGAGCTTCTGGTAGGGCTGCTCCTCGATGTGGGTGGTGTGCTCACCCGGTCTGCTGCGGAGCTTGATGAGGACCTCGCGGTCCGGGTGCCTGCGGGCGTGCTCGGCGGCGCGCCGCAGCAGGTACGTCCGGTCGCCCCGCGAGGCGGGCACCGAGGGCTGGGCCGCGAAGGTGACGGTGAAGGGCCGGTCAGCCGTGGGCCCCGCGTAGGCGGCGCCGCCCAGGAAGGGCAGCGCGCACTCGGTGACGGCGGAGTCGTCGGCGCCGACGCCCGCGTAGACGGCCCGGAAGCGCTCGGCGTCGTAGCGGGAGTTGGCCAGCACGACGTCCGCGCCGTGCCGCAGCAGGAGGCCGTCGGCGAGCTTCTCGTAGACGACGCCGACGTAGCCGGTGACGTAGACGGGGCGGCGGACGGGCGCGGCGGGGTCCGCTGGGTCCGCGACGGTGACGTCCACGGAATCGGCGTCCGCATCGGTGCCGGTACCGGTACCGGGGCCCGCGTCGTCGCCGGAAGGGCCCGCGCCGTGGGTGCCGGATACCGAGGCGCGGGCCAGTCCGTGCAGCATCGCCTGTACGGCTCCACCCACACAGGCGAGCACCACCATGTCGTACGCGTCCCGGTGCGCCGCCTCCCGCACGAACCCCACGCCGCTGACCTCGCGCAGCGTGTCCACGGTGACGCCGACCTCGGCGAGCTGCCGGGGGGTCGGGGTCGCGCGGCCACGCAGCAGCAGCCCGTCGATGCGGGCCTCGGGGGCCAGCCTGCGGGCGGTCAGCGCCCCCCATTTCCAACGCGTGTCGGAATCGGCGAGCACGGCTACCCGCGCCGGGCCCGGGGAACCGGAATCGGTGGTACCGGAAGCGGAACCAGAAGTACGTGATGGCACGTCGATGACGCTAGGAAGGCATTCCGATTCCCGGCCCAACTCAAATACAACAGACGGTTAACAGCGCACCGACGAACGGCTAACCGGCCCGATCCGAGTGCGCGTTAACCATTCCGCCATGTGGCGTTCACCGCTGCGTACGCCCCAGGTCAAGACGAATGCCGGGCGGACACCTAACGTCACCCGGGTGGTTAAGCTCTCCGTCATCGTGCCGTTCTACAACGTGCAGTCCTATGCGCCGGACACCCTGAGAAGCCTCCGCGCGAACGCGCGGGAGGATTTCGAGTTCATTCTGGTCGACGACTGCTCGACCGATGGGACACCAGAGATTCTGGAACGCGCCGAGCGCGAACTCCCGGGTGCCGTTCTCGTACGGCACGAACAGAATGGCGGTCTGGCGACAGCCCGTAACACCGGTCTCGACGCGGCCAACGGCGAATTCCTCACCTTTCTCGACGGTGACGACTGGCTGGCGCCCGGCTACTACGAGGAACTCCTCGGGACCATTCAGCGCCTGGGCTGCGACTTCGTCCGCACCGACCACGTCCAGTGCACCGCGCGGGCCCGCACGCTCTCGCGGGTGCCGCACGGGCGACGCGGCGTGGTCATGGACCCCCGGGAGGCGATCCTGCCCGCCGACCGCACGACCTCCGTCGACTACGCGTACGCCTGGGCCGGTATCTACCACCGCAGGCTGCTGGACGACGGCGTGCTGCACTTCAGGGACGGACTGCGCACGGCCGAGGACCGGCCGTGGATCTGGCGGCTGCACCGCGAGGCGGAGTCCTTCGCCGCCGTGGGCCTGCTCGGCGTCTTCTACCGGCGCGGCGTCGCCTCCTCACTGACGCAGATCGGCGACGTGCGCCAGCTCGACTTCCTGCGCGCCTTCGACCAGGTCGTCGAGGAGACCTCGCGGGACAAGGACGCGGAGACGCTGCTGCCGAAGGCCGTGCGCACCTACTGTGCGATCATCTCGCACCACCTGACCAGCGGCAGGTTCGAGCCCCAGGTGGCCCGCAAGCTGCGCTCGCTCAGCGCCGCCGCGCTCAAGCGGCTGCCCTCCGGCGTCCTCGACGAGGCCCTGGACTCCATGGACGCCGAGCGCGCCTCCCGCCTGCGCAGGCTGCGCCGCCGTCCCGTCTCAGCGGCGGAGGCGGCGTGAGCACCCCGCACGAAACACCGGACACCGCCGCCGACCAACAACGACGAGACCGACGAGAACGAGACCGAGGACGAGGACAGGGCACGATGCGTACGCAGATCTTCTTCGCCTCCACTCTCTACGGCGCGGCCACCCTCGCCGCCGCACTGGACGCCAGGTGCTTCGAGCACGCGGACCGTCGGCTGCTGCTGGTCAGCAACAACGCGGCCAACCCGGAGACCACGCCCTCGCTGGACGCCATGCCGGGCTTCGAGCGGCTGCGCCCGCGCTTCGACCGGGTGCTGTCGTGGAACGAGGCCATCGCCCCCTTCCACCCCGGCGGCTGGTCCCCGCGCACGGACGACGTGCCCATGTGGGAGCGCTACGCGCGGATGCTGTGGGGCCTGGGGGACGACGACGTCGAGATCGTCCTGGAGTCGATCCAGGTGGAGCCCGCACTCGCCGTCGCCCGGCTCTTCCCCGACGCGCCGATCGACGTCTACGCCGACGGCCTCATGAGCTACGGCCCCACCCGCAACAAGCTCGACCCGCTCGTCGGCACGCGCGTGCGGCGGCTGCTCCACCTGGACCTGCTGCCAGGGCTGGAGCCGCTGCTGCTCACGGAGTTCGGCGTGCGGGGCGAGGTCGTGCCCACGGACGCGTTCCGCTCCGTGCTGTCCGAGCTGTCGCTGGACGTGCCGCCGAGCGTGTCGGCCGCGCCCCGTGAGGCGGCGCTGCTGCTGGGCCAGTACATGTCGGCGCTCGACATCCTCACCGCGGAGGAGGAGGAGCAGCTCCACGTGCGGATGCTGCGCGGCGCCGCCGCGCTCGGCCACCGCGACGTGGTCTTCAAGCCGCACCCCGTCGCCCCGGCCCGCTTCTCGCGCGCGCTGGAGAAGGAGGCGGGCGAGCTGGGCGTCGAGCTGACCGTCCTGGAGGCCCCGGTGCTGGCCGAGGTGCTCTACGAGCGGGTGCGCCCTGCGCTCGTGATCGGCTGCTTCTCCACCGCGCTGCTGACCGCCTCCGCCTTCTACGGGCTGCGCGTAGCGCGCACCGGCACGGGGCTGCTGCTGGAGCGGGTCGCCCCGTACCAGAACAGCAACCGCGTCCCGGTCACGCTCGTGGACGCCGTGCTGCCCGACCTGGAGGACGCGGTGGCCGTCGGCGACTGGAGCACCCCGGACGCGAAGACGGTGGAGCGGGAGCTGACGGGGCTGGTGCGTGCCGTGGGCTTCTGCATGCAGTCGCAGATCTACCCGAACCTGCGGGCCGACGCCGAGCGCTATCTGAGGCACCATCTGGACGCCTCCACCTGGCGCTACTTCAAGCGGCGACGCCTCACCGCGCTGGCCCTGCCGGGCGCCGTGCCGCAGCAGCTCGCCTTCGTCCCGCGCAACCGGACCGTACGAAGAGTCGCCCGGCGTGCCAGGGCCCTGAAGCGGGCCGCGCTCGGCTGACCGGGGCAGGCACGTGAGCACCGCACTCCTCCCCCCGTCCTCCCCCACGCCCCCCACTTCCCCCACGTCGGCCGCCGCCTCCTCCCCCTCGGGGACCACGGAGGGGGCGCCGCCGAGACCCCGCTCCCGGCTCCGGGCCCTCGACGGCCTGCGGCTGCTCGCCGCGCTGCTCGTCGCCGCGTACCACTACGGCGGCCGGGACGGCGAGATCAGCCAGGCGTGGGGCACCTCCCCCGCGCAGCAGTTCCCCTTCCTCTCCCCGCTGTTCGCCTACGGCTGCCTGGGCGTGCAGATCTTCTTCGTCATCAGCGGCTTCGTGATCTGCATGAGCGGCTGGGGGCGCTCCCTGCGCGCCTTCGCCGCCTCCCGGATCTCGCGGCTGATGCCCGCCTACTGGGCGGCGGTCCTGCTGGTCACCCTCGTCTTCGCGCTGCCCTGGGTGGTCTACGAGGCGGTCTCGCCCAGCGACGCGCTGGTCAACCTCACGATGCTCCAGGAGCCGCTGGGCGCCGACCGGGTGCTGGGCGTGTGCTGGACGCTGTGGGCTGAGCTGCGCTTCTACGCGCTGTTCGCGCTGCTCGTCGTCCTGCCGGGCGCCACGAGGGGGCGCGTGGTGCGGTTCTGCGCGGCGTGGACGCTGGCCTCGGTGATCGCGGAGGCGGCGGACGAGCCGCTGCTCGACCTCGTGCTGATGCCGGAGTACGCGCCGTTCTTCATCGGCGGCGTCGGCCTCTATCTGGTGCACCGCTTCGGGCACGACGTGACGGCCTGGGCGATCGTCGGCGTGAGCTGGCTGCTGGGGCAGCACTACGCGGTGGCCGAGCTGTGGCACTCGGGCGGCGAGGGCTTCTCGTACCGCCCGTCGCTGGGGATCATCGCCTTCGTCACGCTCGGTTTCGCCGCCGTCGCTGCCGTGGCCCTGGGCACGCTGCGCTGGGCGGACTGGCGCTGGCTGACGACGGCCGGGGCGCTGACGTACCCCTTCTACCTGGTGCACGAGCACCTGGGCTGGGTCGCCATCCGCGCGCTGCACCGGTGGCTGGGGCTGCCGTCGTGGAGCGTGTTCCTTCTCACGACGGGGGCGATGCTGGTGCTGGCCTGGCTGCTGTATCGCCTGGTCGAGCGGCCTCTGACGCCTCTGCTGAAACGGTCCTTCGCCACATGGGGGACGCGCCACACTCCCTAGCCAGAACGGGGTGGTCCCCCGCAGGGTGTGACTGCGGGGGGACCTCGTACGCCGGTGACCGGCCGACGCCTGTGACCGGCCATGGAAGCACGCACCCTGACGCACGGAGCAGCACGATGACCGCCACCACGACCGCACAGTCCATGGCACTGAGGCTCACCCAGGCCCGCACCGGCACCGGCGGCCCCTCCGACGAGGAGCGCCGCAAACTGATCGAACAGATCGCGGGCTGGACCCTGACCGTCCTGGTCGCGGTGCTGGCGACCAGGCTCGGCCTGATGTGACGCGACGGCGGGCAGCTTTGCGCTCGTAGCGGCGATGGAGTCGGCGGCAGCCGGCGAGCCAGGCCATGCTGCATTTGATTGTCCAGCGGTGGCGCCGACGGCGGCCACCGCCCTGCGGACGTGTTGGCACCTCCGGCACCACCCGCTGGAACAACTCCCACAACTCATCCGGCACCAGCCGTTCAACGATCCCCACTTCTGCAGCTATCGAACAAACCAAATGAGATGACCTCTAAGCGAGGTCCCCGGCAGGCCGCCGAGCGGTGTTCCGTCCCGACGGTGCCTCCGCCAGGGCGCGTGCGGACGGGACGGCCGGGGCCCGGCCGAGGTAGCCGTCCGGGCGGATGAGGACGACGGTGCCGTCCGAGGCGTCGTACGCGGCGAACGCGTGCCCCTCGGCGTCGACGACGTAGGGCCCCGGTGCGGTCTGGCCGGGCCGGAGCACCGCGTAGGTGTGCGGCTCGTCCGGGGCGGGCGCGCCGAACACCAGGCGGGTCGCGTGCGGACCCCGGTAGAGGTCGAACAGCCGGACCGGCTTGCCGTCCGCGTCCGCCACCGGGGCGTCCGGGGCGCGGTCCCCCGGGACGAGCCGACCCTCTTCCGTACGGTAACTCACGTCAAGCTGCCGGGTGTTCTCGCCGCGCTCGTGCGCGTCCTCGGCGCCGTCCCTGTGCCGCCGCATCAGTTCCTCGCTGATGCCGAGCACCCTGGCCGCGACCGTGCGCCGCTCGGTCTCGTACGTGTCGAGCAGGTCAGGGGAGCCGTCGGCCAGCTTCCAGCCCAGGTTGTAGGCGTCCTGCACGCCGGTGTTCAGCCCCTGCCCGCCGGTCGGGGGGTGCACGTGCGCGGCGTCGCCCGCGAGGAAGACGCGGCCGACGCGGAAGCGCTCGGCCAGCCGGACGTTCGGCCGCCACACCGTCGACCACGTCAGCCTGTTCAGCCGCACGCCCGCGTGGAGCGCGTCGAGCTTGCTCTGCAAGGTGTCCAGCGAGGCCTCGCTCTCCTGGCCGGTCAGGGGCGCGACGAACTGGAACAGCCCGTCCGTGTCCGGCAGCGGGCTGAGATGGACCCCGGACATCGGAGCGGAGGCACGGGCGAACCAGTAGCCGTACTCGTGGTCGAGTCCGTCCGCCGCCACATCCCCGAGCAGCACGCGCAGGGAGTCGTCCGTCCTCCCCTCGAACGCGATGCCCAGCGTCTTGCGGACGATGCTGCGCCCGCCGTCGGCCCCCACCAGGTAGGCGGCGCGCACGCTCTCGCCGGTGGACAGGCGGGCCGTGATCCGATCCGCGTCCTGCTCGAAGCCGACCAGTTCGGTGGCCTGTTCCACCCGCACCCCGAACTCCGCGAGCCGGTCACGGAGCACGGCCTCGGTCTGGGACTGACCCAGGACCCACCCGTTCGGGTAGGGCACATCCGGGGTCGGCCGGAGCGGCTCGGCAATCCGCCGCTCCATCGTGAACTCCCCGTCGAGGTACACGTGGGTCACCGGCAGGGACCTGCCCCGGCCGAGCACCGTTTCCAGGACGCCGAGGTCTTCGAAGACCTCCAGCGTGCGGGGCTGTAGCGAGTCGCCCCGTGAACCGGCGAAGCACTTGGCCGCCTTGTCGACGATGCGCACGTCACACCCGCGCCGGGCGAGGTCGATGGCCAGGGTCAGGCCGGTCGGCCCGGCGCCCGTGATGAGCACAGTCATGCCTGAATCTCCATTCACTGAATCTATATTCATCATGTTGTCTTGATACCGTTCGCGTCAAGGAGGTGCCGTGAAGCGCAAGGAGAGGGCGGCGGAGACCGAGGCCGCGCTGAAGGAAGCGGCCAAGCGGGTCTTCGCGGAGCGCGGCTACCTGAACGCGAAGATCACCGACATCACCGCCGAGGCCGGCCGCTCGGCGGGCTCCTTCTACAACCACTTCACGGGCAAGGAGGAGCTGCTCGAAGCGCTCCTGACGGACCTCGCGGCGTACAGCGAAGAGGCGGCGACGGCCACCGACCACTTGGAGGACTTCACCGACCCGGAAGCGGTCCGCTGGCACCTCGCCTACTACGTGCGCTTCTACCGGGAGCACGCGGTGACGATGCGGGCCGTCCAGCAGGCGGCGCTGGTCAGCGAGGGCTTCGCGCGGAAGCTGGCCGACTTCAACACCGCCGAGATGGCCGACCTCTTGAGCCACGTCCAGTTCCTCACGGATGCCGGGTACGAGCTGCCCGCCTCACCCCGGGTCAGCATCCGGATGATGTACGCGCTGAGCGACACCTTCCTCCAGATGTGGCAGCAGCAGTCGCTGGACCTCAGCGAGGAGGAGGTGGTCGAGATCATGACCCGCTTCGTCTACCGAGGGCTCACGGGCCGGGACTGCTGAGCGGGCCGCGCGTGCGGAGGGCCGCGCGGGTGCCGGGCCGGTCGCCGTAGTTGCCACCCCGTCCGCCCGTCCGCTGAGCGGACGGCGGCGTGGAGCCGTCGACCTCGTCCAGGGTGCCGTCCGTTGGCGGGAATATGGGCGCACGTCCGGCGCTTGAGCCGGCATGAACGAGATCCTTGTGACCGGTGCGACCGGCCACGTGGGCAGCCAGGTCGTCCATCAGCTTCTGGCGGCGGGCGCCTCCGTGCGGGCCCTCGTGCGCGACCCCGGAACGGCCGTACTGCCGGAGGGGGCCAAGGCCGACGGCGGAGATCTGGCGGCCCCGGACACGCTGGACGAGGCCCTGACGGGGGCCGATACGGTGTTCCTGATCTGGCCGTTCCTCACGGCCGAGGGTGCACCCGCCGTGCTGAAGGCGATCGCGGGACGCGCCCGCCGCCTCGTCTACGTCTCCTCCTCGGGAGAGCGCGAAAACGCTGGACGGCAGACCGACCCGATCAACCAACTGCACGCCGACGTCGATACGGACTTCTGGTTCGACAGCCACTGGATCCTCGATTCCACGCCGGTGGAGTGCGGTCGCTCGCGTCCCACGGTGAAACGGTCGGACATGGCCGGATGGGCCGGCTACGGGTACCGCGCCAGCCACAGCCGGTTCTTCTGGGGCCTGCGCCTGTACCTGGTGTGCACCCCGACGGGCATGCCGATCCTGTGGACCCTGGCGAATCCGAAGCTCGACGAGCGCGAGGTACTGACCGCGATACTCGATCGCGAACCGGAGATGGTCTGCGACCGGCCCGGGCTGCTGGTGATCGCGGACAAGGGTTTCACGTCCAAGGAGTTCGAGGCCGGCCTGCCCTTCCGTGGCGCGGAGTTGCCGCGTCCTTTGTTCAAGCGCGAGAAGAAGCGCAAGGGCGAGAGTCTCCTGAAGTCGGTGCGGCATCTGATCGAGTCGGTCAACGACACCCTCAAAGGCCAGCTCGACCTGGAACAGCACGGTGGCCGCACCTTCGAAGGCGTCGCTGTCCGCGTCACCCAACACATCCTCGCGATGGCCGCAGCGATCTGGCACACCCACAAGATCGGACAGCCGGTCATACGATCCCTGATCGCCTACGACCACCGACATCGGAATAACTCGTCTAGACGACCAGCGAGAGCAGCAGCAGGAAGATCAGCGAGACGACGGAGATGATCGTCTCCATCAGCGACCAGGTCTTGACGGTCTGGCCGACGTCCATGCCGAAGTACTCCTTCACCAGCCAGAAACCCGCGTCGTTGACGTGGCTGAAGAAGAGCGACCCCGCGCCGACCGCCAGGACCAGCAGTGCCGCCTCCGCGGTGCCCATGTCGGCGGCGAGCGGGGCGACGAGTCCCGCGGCCGAGATGGTGGCCACCGTCGCGGAGCCGGTCGCGAGGCGGATGGCGACCGCGATCAGCCAGGCGAGCAGCAGCGTCGGGATGGACCAGTCCTTGGAGAAGTCGAGGATCATCTCGCCGACGCCGATGTCGATCAGCGTCTGCTTGAACCCGCCGCCCGCGCCGACGATCAGCAGGATGCCCGCGATCGGCAGCAGCGACTTCTCGACGGTCTTGGTGAT
Organism: Streptomyces daliensis; assembly: GCF_054782395.1. Taxonomy (NCBI): domain Bacteria; kingdom Bacillati; phylum Actinomycetota; class Actinomycetes; order Kitasatosporales; family Streptomycetaceae; genus Streptomyces; species Streptomyces daliensis. The sequence continues at coordinate 81,662 of NZ_BAAGSO010000070.1, forward strand.
CCGGTCCTTGCCGAACCCGGCAGCCCTGCCCAGCGTGAACATGCCGACGATGACGGCGACCAGCAGGGCGATCATCGGGGAGCCGATGACGTCCAGGACGCGCTGGACGTGGTTGTCCGCGTCGTCGATCACGATGTCGGAGAGCGCCTTGGCCAGCATCAGCACGACGGGCAGCAGCACCGTGGTCAGGGTGGCCCCGAAGCTGGGGCGCTTGTCCAGGTCCTCGGACGGGCGCTGCGGGATCAGGCCCTCGGGCGGCTCGGTGTCCACCCAGCGCCCGGCGATCCGCCCGAACAGCGGCCCCGCGATGACCAGGGTCGGGATGCCGACGAGTACGCCGAAGGCGAGCGTGACGCCCAGGTTGGCGCCGATGGCGTCGATCGCGGCGAGCGGCCCGGGGTGCGGGGGCACGAGGCCGTGCATCACGGACAGGCCCGCGAGGGCCGGGATGCCGATGCGCATCAGCGAGTAGTTGCCGCGCTTGGCGACCAGCAGGACGACCGGGATCAGCAGCACGATGCCGACCTCGAAGAAGAGCGGCAGCCCGATGATGCCCGCGATCAGCGCCATCGCCCACGGCATGCTGCGCTTGCCCGCCCTGGCCAGGATCGTGTCGACGATCTGGTCGGCGCCGCCCGAGTCGGCGAGCAGCTTGCCGAGGATCGCGCCGAGCGCGATGAGGACGCCGACGCCGGAGACCGTGTCGCCGAGTCCGGCGGAGAAGCTCTCGATCACCTTGTCCAGGGGCGCCGACGCGGCAGCGCCGAGGGCCAGGGAGCCGATGGTCAGCGCCAGGAAGGCGTGGAGCTTGAACCGGGTGATGAGGAGGACGATGACGGCGATGCCGACCAGAACGGCGATCCCGAGCTGGGCGCTGCCCGCGGAGGTGATCGGATCGACCGGTTCCGGGCCCGCGGCCAGCATCTCGGCACTGAGATGACGCACGGCTGTTCCTTCGTACGGAGGGGGTGGGGGAAGTGGGGATTCTTTACGGAAGTGGGGGGACGGGGGTACGGCTGTGACGGCTGTGGCGTCACAGCCATGGTGGTCCCCCGGACCGTCCTACGAGTGGACGGACGCGGTCCGCCGCGCGCCCAGCGCGGCCACGGCGCTGCCGACGATGGCCGACGGGTCCTCGGTGATCGGAACCGTGAGGCCGTCCTCGCCTGGCTGGAGGGGTTCCAGGGTGGCGAACTGCGAGTCCAGCAGGGTCAGCGGCATGAAGTGGTCCTGCCGCTGGCCCATCCGGTCCGCGATCAGGGCGCGGTCACCGGTGAGGTGGAGGAAGAAGAGGCCGGGCTCGGCGGTCCGCAGCCGGTCGCGGTAGGCGCGCTTGAGCGCGGAGCAGCTCACCACTCCCCCGAGTCCGTCGCGCTCGCGGGCCCACGCGCCGATGGCGTCGAGCCAGGGGGCGCGGTCGGTGTCGTCGAGGGGGGTTCCTGCGGTCATCTTGGCGATGTTGGCGGGGGGATGGAAGGCGTCGGCCTCAGCGTACGGAACGCCCAGTTCCCGCGCGAGCAGTTCACCCACCGTGGACTTTCCCGTCCCGGCCACTCCCATGACGACCACCACGTCTGTGGCCCGCACGGCACTGGCACTCATCGCACACCTCGCTGTCTTCTTCGACCCCCGGCGACGAGCACACTCAACCTCATAGGTCACACGTATTCAATGGTTCGCAATTAAAAAGTCATACTTAATCGATGTGACGGTCAGCACGTAGGCTGGTCACGCCGGGGGGCGGAGAACGAAAACGGGAGACCCATGACCAGCCAGGCGGAGGACAGCCGCGGGCCGGGGCTGCACGCGCGGCTGCTCAGCGCGCTCGGCCTCGCGATCACCGCGGGCGAGTACCCGCCGGGCACGGTGCTGCGGGCCGACGAGCTGGCCGAGCGCTACGAGGTCTCGCGCACCGTCGTCCGCGAGGCGGTCCGGGTCCTGGAGTCCATGCACCTGGTCGAGTCCCGGCGCAGGGTGGGCGTGAAGGTCCGTCCCACCGAGGAGTGGAACGTATACGACCCGCAGGTCATCACCTGGCGCCTCGCGGGCGCCGACCGGCCGCGCCAGTTGCGTTCGCTCACGGTGCTGCGCTCCTCCGTCGAGCCCGTCGCGGCGCGGCTCGCCGCCGAGAACGCCACGCCGCAGGAGTGCGCCGAGCTGACGGAGCACGCGCTCGGGATGGTCGCCACCTCGCGCGGCCAGCAGCTCGCCAACTACCTGGTGCACGACATCAACTTCCACCGCGTGGTGCTGCGGGCCTCGCGCAACGAGATGTTCGCGCGGCTCGGGGACGTCGTCGCCGCGGTGCTCACCGGACGCACCGAGCACGAGGTGATGTTCAGCGACCCCCGCCAGGAGGCCGTCACCCTGCATGTGCGGGTCGCGGAGGCGGTGCGCGAGGGCGACGGTGCCCGCGCGGAGGAGATCATGCGGACCATCACCGTCGACGCGATGGCCGAGCTGGACGTGCTCGCGCCCAAGCCGTAGCGCCCGTTACGGGACGCGGGCCACGGCACCCCTCACCACGCCGTCACCGCAGCGTCGCCCCCACTCCCGCCACCACCGCGGCCAGGCCCTCCTCGAAGCGTGCCTCGTAGTCGCCGAAGAGATCCGCGCTGACCTGCGCCGCGAGCGGATGGTCGGCGGCGAGCGCGGCCCTGCGCTCCTCGACGTCGTAGCCGGGCGCACGCTCGCCCGGCATGGGGTGCACCGCCTGCTCCTCGGTCACGAAGCCGAGGGTGAAGGTGAACACGATGGAGAAGGCGCGGGCCGCCGCACTCGGCGTGAAGCCCGAGTCGACGAGCTTGCGCAGGAACTCCTCCTGGCGCCGCGCGTGCCCCGTGCTGGTGAGCCGGGTGCCGCTGTAGACCTTCGCGCCGTCGCGGTAGGCCAGCAGCCCCCGGCGCAGCAGCCGCGCCACGCCGGTCAGCGACTCCTGCCAGCTCTCGCCCGGCGAGGGCGCGGGCGCCTCCTCGGTGAGCCGGGCCGTCATCAGGGTGGCCATCTCGTCGAGCAGCGCCTGCTTGCTCTTGAAGTGCCAGTAGAGCGCGGGCGCCTGCACGTTCAGCTCCTTGGCGATGCGGCGCAGGCTCAGCGCCTCCAGGCCCACCTCGTTCAGCAGCCGCAGCGCCACCTCGGCCACCTGTGCGCGATCCAGCCGGGTCGTTCCCATGCTTGACAACTTAACACCGATAAGCGCACTCTCGCAGACATGGAATTTAACAGCGTTAAGGACGGACGGACTGTCGACGTGCTCGTGGCGGGCGCGGGCCCCGCCGGGCTCACCCTCGCGCTCGACCTGCTGCGACGCGGGGTACGCGTCCTGCTCGTCGAGCGCGCCACCGCACTCTTCCCCGGCTCGCGCGGCAAGGGCCTCCAGCCGCGCACCCGCGAGGTACTGGACGACCTGGGCGTCGGCAAGGAGATCGAGGCAGCGGGCGGCCCGTACCCGCGCATGCGCACCTGGCGCGACGGCGAGCCCGGCGAGGAGTGGGACATGGCCGAGCGCACCGGGCCCGAGCCCGGCGCGCCGTACCACGACGGGTGGATGGTGCCGCAGTGGCGCACCCAGGAGGTGCTGTACGGGCGGCTGCGCGAGCTGGGCGGCGAGGTCGTCTTCGGCGCCGCGCTGACAGGGCTGGACCAGGACGCGGACGGCGTCACGGCCCGGCTCACCGGCGCGGACGGCGCAGCCATAGCCGTGCGGGCGCGGTGGCTCGTCGGCGCCGACGGCGGGCGCAGCACCGTGCGCCGCGCGCTGGGCGTCGGCATGACGGGCGAGACGGTTGACCCGGCGCCCATGCTCGTCGCCGACGTCCGGCTGACGGACCTGGACCGGGACAACTGGCACATCTGGCCCGACGCGCCGGGCGGCGGGATCGCCCTGTGCCCCCTCGCGGGGACGGACCACTTCCAGCTCGCGGCCCGGTTCACGGGCGACGGCTCCCCCGCGACGGCCTCCCCCTCGGCCCCCGCGACGGCCTCCGACGCCCCGGCGCCCGACGCGGACACCTCGCCCGAGGCCGTACGCGCCCTGATCGCGGCCCGCACCCACCTCGCCCCGGCCCAGGTCACCGAGGTCCTGTGGGCCTCCGGATTCCGCGCCCGCGCCGCCATGGCCGACCGCTTCCGCCAGGGCCGGGTCTTCCTCACCGGCGACGCGGCCCACGTCCACTCCCCCGCGGGCGGCCAGGGCCTCAACACCAGCGTCCAGGACGCCTACAACCTCGGCTGGAAGCTGGGCCAGGTGCTGCGGCACGGCGCGCCCGACGCGCTGCTCGACTCCTACGAGGAGGAGCGCGCCCCCGTGGCCGCCGGTGTGCTCGGCCTCAGCACCCGCATCCACCGGGCCGGGCACGGCGGCGCGACGGAGGGCGCGCGACGCGGCAAGGAGACGAACCAGCTCGCGCTCGGCTACCGCGAGGGCCCCCTCGCCTTCGAGGGCCGCACCGCGCCCGACGGCACCCTGCGCGCGGGAGACCGCGTGCCCGACGCACGGTGCGTGACGGGCGGGGGCGAGCAGGTGCGCCTCTTCGACCTGCTGCGCGGACCCCACTTCACCCTGCTGGCCCGCGGCGGCGCGACGCTCCCCCGCATCGACGCCGACGCCCACCTCGTCCACGCCCACACCCTCGCCGAGCTGGACGAACACGGCGCCGCCGCCTACGGCACGGCACCCGGCCTCTTCTTGATCCGCCCCGACGGCTACCTCGGCGCGACGGGCGACACCGCACTGCCGTCCGGAGCACTGGAGCGGTTCGGGCTCGCCCCGGGCACCCGGTGCGACTGAGCGGCGCGCCAGGTCACCGTCACCGTCACCGCACGAGCCCGCTCACGCAGGTGCCCAGCAGCACGGCGCCCGCACCGCAGAAGAGCACGACGAGGCGGGCCGTCCAGTTGTCCTTCTCCACCGCCAGCTGGACCGTCCGCCAGAATTCCCGTCCCATGGCGCCCCCCTCGGCGTCGAGTGAGTTCTCCGTACGGCGCTGTGACCAGTCGGCGCACGTTCCACTGCGCCGGGGGCACGAAAAGCGTCACGCCTCACTCAGAGCACCGCAGCGGGACTCGGTGGGCTCAGCGCGCCGAGGAGGGGTTCACTGTTGGCCAAGCCGAGGACGGCCAGTGCTCGTACCAGCGCCGGTCAGCCTCCAACTGGGAGGCGAGCGCGACGAGGAGGGGTTCGCTGTTGGCCGGGCCGAGCAACTGGGCGCCGAGCGGCAGCCCGTCCGGCGTGAAGCCCGCGGGCACGTTGACGCCCGGCCAGCCCAGCACGTTCCACGGCCAGGCGTACGGGCAGTGCGCGATCATCGCCCGGTCCGTCTGCCAGCCCGAGAGCGCGGCCAGATCGCCGACGCGCGGGGGCGGGGTGGCCGTCGTGGGCGCGAGCACCACGTCGTAGTCCCGGAAGATCCGGCCGATCCGGCGCTGGAGCGGCGCCTCGGCGGCCCGCGCCGCGCGCAGCACCCGCCCGCCCAGCAGCTTCCCGGTGCGCGCTGCGCCCCGGGTGCGCGGGTCCAGCAGGGCCGGGTCGGGGGCGCGTGCGCTCCACGCGGCGATGCCCGCCGTGGCACGCGGCACGAAGGTGAGCCCTATCGGCCCGTACGGAGGATCGGCCTCCGTCACCTCGTGCCCGAGCCCGGCGAGCCGCTCCGCGAGCGCCCGCACGGCGGACCCGACGACAGGATCGAGCCGCTTGGACGTCGCCGTGAACGCGGTACGGGTCGACAGCGCGATCCGCAGCCGCCCCGGGTCCCGTCCGACAGCGCCGCGCACGTCCACGCGCGGCGGCCTGTGCAGATCGCCCTCGACGTTGCCCGCCGCCACGTCCAGCAGCAGCGCCGCGTCCTCGACGGTGCGCGCGAGCGGGCCGATGACCGTGATCCCGTTGAACGCCTCCGCGTCCGGCCATGTCGAGACGCGCCCGCGCTGCGGCTTGATGCCCACGAGGTGGCTCCACGCCGCGGGGATACGGATCGACCCGGCGCCGTCGGAGCCCAGCGCCCCCGCGACCAGCCCGGCGGCCACGGCCGTCGCCGAGCCCCCGGAGGAACCGCCGGGCGTGTGGTCCGGGCTCCACGCGTTGCGGGTGTCGCCGAAGGCGGGGCCCTCCGTGAAGGGCCACTGGCCCAGCTCGGGGCTGTTCGTCTTGCCGACCACCACGGCGCCGGCCGCCCGGAGTCTGCGTACGGCCTCCGCGTCGGCCTCCTTGACGGGGAACTCGCCTGGGCAGCCGAACGCGGTGGGCTCGCCGCACACGTCCGTGTCGTCCTTCACGGCGACCGGCACCCCGAGCAGCGGCAGCCGCTCGCCACGTGCCAGCGCCGCGTCGGCCGCGTCCGCCTCGGCGAGCGCGGCGTCGGTGCACACCCGGCGGAAGGCGTTCAGCGTGGTCCTGGTCTCCTCGATCCTGGCGAGCGCGCGTTCCGTGAGCGCGCGCGAGGTGGCCTCGCCGTCGGCCAGCGCCCTGGCCTGGGCCGCGAGGCCGCGCGGTCCCGCCGTGTCGTCCTCGGTGATCACGAACACCCCCTGTACTCGCGGGTAAGCACTCCACCCATCCTCCGCGCCCCCGCCCGTCCCGGCAACGTGGCCTCACGACGGCCGGGCCCGGCCCGGCGCAGTGAGCCCCGCAGACGCCTACTCCGCGCCCCCGCCCGCCCCGACAACGCGGCCTCACCTGACGGCAAGGGGCACGCGATGCCGCCCCGTTGACATGGGCGTCGCGCGGGACGGCCGCCCCGTGCAGGGAGCGCCGCACGTCCCGCGCCGGAACCGCGCGCCGCCGAGTCGGCCCCCGAGGCCGCACTCGGACCCGGGGCGTGACCCGCACCCGAACCGGAACCGGGGCGCGAGCCCAAACCCGAGCCCGAACCCGAACGTGAGCCCGGACCGGGGCGTGAGCCGAACCCAGGCGCGAGCCCAAACCCAGGCGTGACCCGAACCCGGGCGTGAGCCCAAACCCAGGCGCGAACCCGAACCCAGGCGTGACCCGAACCCGAGCGCGAGCCCAAACCGGGGCGCGAGCCCGAACCCGGACATGACCCGAACCCGAGCGCGAGCCCAAACCCAGGCGCGAGCCCGAGCCCGGGGCACGAGCCCAAACCCAGGCGCGAGCCGAACCCGGACGCAAGCCCGGCCCGGGGCGTGAGCCGACCCCGGACGCGAGCCCAAACCGGGGCAAGGGCCCGGACGAAGGCCCGGGGCCGGGGGGGCACGCGTACCGCGGACGCGTCAGAACGCGTCCGTCGGCACGTACGCGCCCCACACCTCGCGGAGCGTGTCGCAGACCTCACCCACCGTCGCGCGGGCGCGCAGCGCTTCCTTCATCGGGTAGAGGACGTTGTCCGTGCTGCCCTCGGCCGCCTTGCGCAGCGTGACCAGCGCGGAGTTCACCGCGCCCTGGTCGCGTTCGGCGCGCAGGCGGGCGAGGCGGTCGGCCTGCTGGCGCTCGATCGCGGGGTCGACGCGCAGCGGCTCGTACGGCTCCTCCTCGTCGAGCTGGTAGCGGTTGACGCCGACGACGACGCGCTCGCCCTCGTCCGTCTCCCGCGCGACGGCGTACGCGCTGCGCTCGATCTCGCCCTTCTGGTAGCCCTGCTCGATCGCCTCGACGGCGCCGCCCCGCTCCTCCACCTGCCGCATCAGCTCGACGGCCGCGGCCTCCACGTCGTCCGTCATCGCCTCGACGGCGTAGGAACCGGCGAACGGGTCGACGGTCGCCGTCACGTCCGTCTCGTAGGCGAGGACCTGCTGGGTGCGCAGGGCCAGGCGCGCGGACTTGTCGGTGGGCAGCGCGATGGCCTCGTCGTAGGAGTTGGTGTGCAGCGACTGGGTGCCGCCCAGCACCGCGCCGAGCGCCTGCACCGTGACGCGCGCGAGGTTGACCTCGGGCTGCTGTGCGGTGAGCTGGACGCCCGCCGTCTGGGTGTGGAAGCGCAGCATCAGCGACTTGGGGTTCTTCGCGCCGAACTCCTCACGCATCACCCGCGCCCAGATCCTGCGTGCCGCGCGGAACTTGGCGACCTCCTCCAGGATCGTCGTGCGCGCGACGAAGAAGAACGAGAGCCGGGGCGCGAAGTCGTCCACGTCCATACCGGCGGCGACGGCCGTGCGCACGTACTCGATGCCGTCGGCCAGCGTGAACGCGATCTCCTGCGCGGGCGTCGCGCCCGCCTCCGCCATGTGGTAGCCGGAGATCGAGATGGTGTTCCACTTCGGGATCTCGGCCTTGCAGTATTTGAAGATGTCCGCGATCAGCCGCAGCGACGGCTTGGGCGGGAAGATGTACGTGCCCCGCGCGATGTACTCCTTGAGCACGTCGTTCTGGATGGTCCCGGTGAGTTTCGCGGGGTCGGCGCCCTGCTCCTCGGCGACGAGTTGGTAGAGCAGCAGGAGCAGCGCGGCGGGCGCGTTGATCGTCATCGACGTGGAGACCCGCTCCAGCGGGATGCCGTCGAAGAGCACCCGCATGTCGTCGATGGAGTCGATGGCGACGCCGACCTTACCGACCTCGCCCGAGGCGATGACGGCGTCCGAGTCGTGGCCCATCTGCGTCGGCAGGTCGAAGGCGACGGAGAGGCCCATGGTGCCGTTGGCGATGAGCTGCTTGTAGCGCGCGTTGGACTCGGTGGCGGTGCCGAAGCCCGCGTACTGGCGCATCGTCCAGGGGCGCCCGGTGTACATCGAGGGGTAGACGCCCCGCGTGTACGGGTAGCCGCCGGGCTCGCCGAGCCGCTCGGCCGGGTCCCAGTCGCGCAGGTCGTCGGGGCCGTAGACCGGCTCGACGGGCAGCCCGCTCTCGTTCGTGCGCGCGGCGCCGTCCGTCCGCGCGCCGTGCTCGTCGCGTGCCATGGTCGTGCCTCCGTACCTCGCAGCCGGGAGAACGGCTTTGTTACTGACCAGTTGCGACGGACTGTAGCGACCGTCGTGCGTGCGGTGGAGGTCCACGGACTGGGACCTTGCTCACAGCATGCCCATGGCGGCCAAGGTTCGTGCACGGGGCACGCTGGGCAGTGATGGGGAGTTGATTTCCGCGGACTGTCCGGGGGTTCGGATGGCGGGGGTACGGAGAAACACACGGCGCGCGGCGCTCGTCGCTGCGTCGCTGGTCATGGGCGTCACGGCCCTCACGGGGTGCAAGGGCGGCGCGGGCGCGGCGGGAGACGCTCCCATACGCGTCTCCAAGCTGCCCGAGGAGGCGACGAGGGCCACGCCCTCCGCGCCCGCCGGGCGCGAGAGCCCGGCGGCCAACACCTCGAAGGCCCCGGCACCCGCGGCCCCGAAGCCCGCGACGTCGGCGCCCGCAGACCCGGTCGTGCTGAGCCCGGGCGCCGAGGGCCGCAAGGTGCGCGAACTCCAGGCGCGGCTGCGCCAGCTCGGCCTCTTCGACCTCAACCCGACGGGCTACTACGGCACCGTCACCGCCGCCTCCGTCAAGGGCTTCCAGCGGCAGCAGGGCATGGACCGCACCGGCACCGTGACCCAGCGGGCGTGGACGGCGCTCGGCGCCCGTACCCACGAGCCGACGCGCTCCGAGCTGTACCCGCCGACCACCAGGCCGCTGGACGACCCCGACCCGCGCTGTCTGACGGGGCGGGCGCTGTGCGTCAGCAAGAAGAGCAGGACGCTGGCGTGGATGGTGGACGGGAAGGTGCGCTCGGCGATGGACGTGCGCTTCGGGTCCGCGTACACGCCGACCCGTGAGGGCGAGTTCAAGGTGGACTTCAAGAGCCGGAACCACCACTCGACGATCTACGACACGCCCATGCCGTACGCGATGTTCTTCAGCGGCGGCCAAGCGGTGCACTACTCGGCGGACTTCGCGGCCAACGGCTACGGCGGGGCCTCGCACGGGTGCGTCAACGTCCGGGACAAGAAGAAGATCGCGGCCCTCTTCGAGCAGGTGCGCAAGGGCGACAAGGTCGTCGTCTACAAGTGACGGCGGGGCGCGTGAAGGAGAGGGGGCGCGGGCGGGACCGGGGGAACGTGTCCCGCCCGCGCCATTCGCGCGAACCCTGAGGTACGGGGGGAACCTCGGGTATATCGCGCAGCCGATGACCAGTCGGCTCACTTCTCACTGCGCCGGGCCGCGCGAAAGTGTCACACCACCTGTTCAGGGGGTGGGGGTGGCGCTCGTCACAGGGGCTTCGTCGTCGGTGTCCGAGCCCGCGCCCTTCTCGGCGCCCGAGCCCGCGTCCTTCTCGGCGCCGGAGCCGTCGTCCGGGCCCGCGAGGGAGCCGTCGTCGCCCGGTGCGCTTGGCATGGAGCCGCCCGACCCGCCTGAGCCGTCACCTTCGTCGCCGTCGGAGCCGCCCGAGCCCCCCGAACCGCTGGAACCGCCGTCCTCGGAGTCCCCGCCGGAGTTGCCGCCGTGCGAGCCACCGCTCGAACCGCCGCTGCCCGAGCCGCTGCCCGAACTGTTGCTGCCCGAGCCGCCCGAGCCGCTGTTGGAGCCCGAGCCGAACCCGTACTTCGCGCAGAACTTCTGCACCGTCGCGGCGCCTCCGGCCGCGCGCTCCAGCTTCCTGCGGTCGTCGGCCGGGAGCTTGTTCCCGCTGTACGCCTCGCACAGCTCCCGGGCCATCGCCTTCTTGTCGGCGGAGGAGCCCTGCCCCCGGCCGTCCCACTTCTGATCCCGCTGCGAGCCCTCACGGCCCGCCGAGTCCGTCGAGCCGTGGCGGCCCGCGCTCTCGTCGTTCCTGCCGGAGTCCGCGCTCTCGTCGTCCGGGGAGGCCGAGCGGTCCTTGTCCCCGTGGCCGCCGTCCGCGTCCCGGTCGTGCCCCCGCCCCTCGCCCGGCGTGGCGCTCGTGCCGCCCTGCGCCGCCTCGCCGTCGGGGCCCGTCGGGCTGATCAGGGGCGACACGCTGGACGCCGGGGTTCCGCCGTCGCCGAACGGCATGTGCAGCACGCCCGTTCCTGCCGCCACCGCGACCCCGCCCAGCGCGCATCCGGCCACCGCCATCGCGAAACCGGCGCGCAGTGGTCTCCCCGCCAGGCCCCCCATCGGGGTGCGGCGGGCCGCCATGCGGCCCCGACCCCTGCCGGGTCTGCCGCGCGGCCCGACGCCCGCCGCGCCCACGGCGCCAGGGGCACCAGGGACGCCACCGGGCAGGCCCGGCGCACCGTGCGGCTGCGCGGCGGGGCTCCCGGCTCCGGTTCCGTTTCCTTCGCCGCCGCCGTCGGCGCCTTCCCCGGCGCCCGGCACGCCGACCGAGCCGCTGCGCAGCACCCCGGCGTACACGGAACGGAAGGCGTCCAGCGCCGCGGCCTCCCCGGGAAGTTCGCCGGGCCGGGCCGCGGGGGACGGCGCGTACTCGGCGGCGAGTGCTTCGAGCGCCGCCGCCAGCGTGTCGGCCGATTCGGCGGAGGGCGCCGAGGCCGGATCGGTCCTGGTAGCGCCCCCGATGTCCGCTCCGTCGCGCGCGGCGCTACGCGCATCGACCGGCATGCCACGGAGCAGGCGCTCCGCGGCTTCTCCGTCCAGCCACTTGTACCGGTCGTCCGCCATCACGTTTCCCTCAGCGTTCGCGAGGCTTTATGCGTCACACCGCGCGCCATGTCCCGCTGCGCCGCGCCGCGCCCCTCCTGGGGTTCTTCGGAGGGCTCGTCCAGCCATTCCGCGAGCTTCCGCAAGCCCCGGTGCGCCGCCGTACGGACCGCGCCGGGCCGCTTGCCCAGCACCTGCGCCGCGCTCTTCGCGTCCAGCCCCACGACCACCCTCAGCACCACGGCCTCGGCCTGGTCGTGCGGCAACCGGGAGATGAGGGCCATCGTCCGGTTCGTGCCCAGCGCCTCCAGCGCCTCGTCCGCCGTGTCGGCGCCGCCCGGCAGCACGGCCAGTTCGCTCTCGTCCCCGCCGACGGCGGGGCGGCGGCCCCGCATCCTGATGTGATCCAGGGCACGGTTCCTGGCTATCCGCGCGGCCCAGCCGCGGAAGCGGTCGGCGTCGCCGCGGAAGCGGGAGAGGTCCCTGGCTATCTGGAGCCACGCCTCGGACGCGACGTCCTCCGCGTCCGGGTCGGCGACCAGCGTCCGCACATAGCCGAGCAGCCGCGGGTGCACCGCGCGGTACACAGTACGGAAGGCGCCCTCGTCGCCCTCCTGTGCCGCGCGCACGGCGGCGGTCAGCTCCGCGTCGTCCCCCTGCACGCTCGTGTCTCGCCCCACTCCGCGATGTCGCGACGGATCTGGCCGCGCCCCTGGTCGGGCGCTTCTCCCACCGTGTCTCCGGTGTCCTTCCGGTGCATCGACCAACGTCGATGCGATGCAGCACGCTAAGGCCAAGTGTGCGCCCTCGTCCATGCCGGACCAGCGGGTAGTGCACCGCGTAACAGAATGCGCGGCCGAGGCGCTGAGGAGAGTACGGGCCCACCCTGGCGTGGTGTGCCCGTACTCGACGGCGGCCGGGGTCTCTCCTGTGGGGGGTGGCGACCCCGGTCGTCTTCGCCTTTTCCGGCTCCGTGCTGGGGCGATGCGCGGATTTCCGTGACCAGCGCGACCAGTGCTGACCAACCGGCCGGACGCCTCACGCGATGCCCTTCCGGCCGATGACCCGAGCCGCGCCGACGGCCGGTTCGCGGGCGTCTTCCCGCAACTCCGCATCGGCCCCAGGCTGTTCACACCCTCGGCGCCAACGCCTCGCGGGGCCTGGAACGCCGACACGGTAGTGACGTGCGCCACTCGCCAGGGTTTCCGTGCGGCCACCTCTCCCCACGCCACGACTCCTCCCCCGGCCCGCAAGCTGCGCGAACCTAAAGGGAACTTCGCGCAGTCAAGCTGCGCATCCCGTTTTCGGTCCTGCGGGCGCCCCCCACTCCTCCCTTATCAACAAGCGGGCACTGCTATCTTTCTGGCACTTCCGCAGAGAGAAGGGAGATCGGTCGATTCGTTCTCCCCCTCTCATATTCTGCGCAGACCTACTGCGCACCTACATACCGGCAGTCAAGTATGTGGTCAATCGACCCAAGTGGAACCCGCGAGCGAGGAGCCCCCAGTGGAGAGCAAGGACACGAATGGCCACGCGGCAGAGGTCGTGGACCGGCTGTGGCGGGCGTATGCGCCCTTTCAGCGAGGCCGGAGCACGGACCGCGACCTCGTCGCGATGCTCGCCATCCTCTTGCTCGCGAAGTTCATCGAATCCGCGGACGACCCGGGTGACGAGCTGGTCAAACGGTGGTCCAGAGCCGTCGCTGAGGCAGGAACCGGTCATCCACCGCTGAGGGATCTCAAGGACGCGTTCCTCCTCGCTTCCCAGCACGACCAGTTCCCCGTGCTCACACCCTGGGAACCGGAGAGCCCGTTCGCCGACAAGGGCGAGGCGAACGATCTGCCCTGGACGGCGGCGTTCCTCATGGCGCTCCAGCAGCCCCCTACAGCCGTCGAGGCCGGGCTCGAAGAGGTCACCGGCCTGCTCCTGGAACGGTCCTTCGCGGAGAGCGGCGCTCAGATGGGCGAACACAATACTCCGCACACGCTTACGCGGCTGCTCGCGGAATCCCTGTCCCCCCAGCCCGGCGATCGGGTGCTCGACCCCGCATGCGGAACCGGGGGGCTCCTCGCCGCAGCAGCGCAGCACATCGCACAGCAGGGACACGTCGGCGGCGTCTCGTTCGAGGGCTACGCCATGGATCACCGCAATCTCCACCTGGCCAAGCTGAACCTGGCCCTGCACGGGATCGACCGGCCCTTGGTACGAGCCTCCGATCCCGGGTCACTCTTCCGGAGCCCGGGCGACGGCAAGGCCGAGTTCGTGCTGTGCAACCCGCCGTTCAACCAGCGCGTCCAGGGCCTTGAGCATCTGGCCTGGCCCTTCGGACTGCCCCCCGAGGCGAACGCGAACTTCGCCTGGATACAGCTCGTATGGACCAGGCTCAGCGAGAAGGGGAAGGCGGCCCTGATCATGCCGACGGGCGCCGCCTACGCACGCCACGGCGCGGAGACCCGCAAGGCGATGCTGGCCAAAGGGGCGCTTCTCGCCGTGGTCGCGTTGCCTGCCGATCTATTCCCCGGCACGTCTGTCCCTGTGCACGTCTGGCTTCTCGCTCGGGACAAAACCCGCCACCTCCCCGCCGGAGAAACCAGGTCCGTCCTCTTCGTCGACGCGAGCCGGCTCGGCACTCGGACTCCGCGCCGCGCTCTTGTCCTCGGCCCGGCGGACAGAGACCGCATCAACGGCCGGTTCCACGACTGGCTGCGGTCTCCCCGCGCCACCCCCGACGAATCCGGGTTCTCCTGCTCGGTCTCGTACGACGAGATCCTGGAGAACGACGGCTGCCCCCTTGCCCCCCAGATGTACGTAGCTCCTGCCCAGGAGCAGCCGACCGCAGCACTGGACACCCGCCACCTGCTCGCCGAGTTGGCCGAGCGGGCCGGAGCAACAGCCAGCGCGACGAGTCTCCTCTCCAAGAGCTTCGAACGGAGCGAACGAGTGGCGCGCGGCGAGACCAGCATCCCGCGTGTGCCGCTCCGGCACATGTTGAAGGGCACCGCGGAAGGACTGTTCGAGACGCCGGGCCTGCTGCTCGCGGGCCCGTCGGGAAGTCTGATCCGTGCCGACCACTACGTCGATGACGGCGGCGTCCCCGTCGTAATGCCCAAGGACCTGTCGGGAAGCGGCTTCAGCACGGCGAGCATCCGGCGCATCAGCGAGCGACAGGCCAGGGGGCTGGAGCGCTTTCACCTCCACCCCGGCGATGTCGTTCTCGCGCGCCGCGGAGAGCTGGGACGAGCCGCCGTCGTCCGCGAGGAGCAGTCCGGCTGGGTGTGCGGCACAGGCTGCTTTCTGCTGCGGCCCCCCACCGGGCTCGACGCCGACTACTTCGCCGCGTACCTGCGCGGCCCGGAGGCACGTGCGTGGCTGGAAGCTCATTCCACGGGGAGCATGAAGATGAAGACCATCTCCCTTGACGTGCTCGGCGATCTGCCCGTGGCGCTGCCCGGCCTCGCGACACAGTTGACGGTCGCCGAAACGATGAAGCAGCTGGACGAGCACGAGCGCCTCCTGCGTGAACAGCTTGCCCTGACGCAACGCATCCGTCATGACGCGCTGGCTGGGGGCATCGTCCCCGCGCGGTAGGCACTCACGGCGGTGACGGCGAGAGCCGCAGCCGAGGCTCCGGGGAGTTCCGGGCCCGTTTCGGCCGCAGCCGCTACCGTGAAGCCATGACCGCACTGCCCGACTGGATGCGCCCTCCCCGCGCGGAAGGCTGGTTCGCGGAGGATCTGGATCATCTCCCCGAGGCACCGCGCCACACCGAGCTGATCGACGGAGCCCTCGTATTCATGATGTCCCCCCAGCGGTCCTGGCACAGCCGCCTCATCACCGCTCTGACCACCACGCTCATGGCGCAGGTACCGGTCGGCGTCGAGGTCGAGCGCGAAATCACGATCCGCCTCGACGCCCGCAACCGTCCCGAGCCGGACCTCCTGCTGACGACCGTGCCCTACGATCCCGACCGCACGTGGTACGCGCCCGATGACGTACAGCTCGTCGTGGAAGTCGTCTCTCCGGAGTCCGCCCACCGTGACCGCACGGTCAAGCTCCGCAAATACGCGGAGGCCGGTATCCCGCATTACTGGTGCGTCGAGGACGAGGACGGCGCACCCGCCGTCCACGTGTACGAGCTGGACGAACCGACGGGCGCCTACGCGCCTGCCGGTATCTTCCGGGGCTCCCTTCAGCGCTTGGTGCCCTTCGAGATCAGCCTCGCCCTCGACGAGCTGACACCTCCCAGGACCGGTTAGGCGGTGCCGGGCGCCGTACGGCAACTCGTCGGTCACCAGTCACATCAGCCGGTCAGAGCCGGTCCAGGGCGTGGGACACCAGGTCGCGGGCGTAGGCGGCGTTCAGGCCGTCGGGGCGGAAGAGGATGCGGTACATGATCGGGGCCACGATGTCGTCCAGCATCAGCTCCGTGTCCGGCACCCGCTCACCGCGCCGGGCCGCGCGGTCCAGCACCGTGTCGATCTGCTCGGCCGCGTAGGCGGAGCACTGGCCCGCGTTGGTGCCGTCCGGGTCTCCGAGGAGCGCGTCCCTGATGTAGGCGCGCCCGGACGGGGAGGCCATCTCGTCGAGGAACTGTTCCGCCCAGGCGTCGAGGTCGTCCCGGAGGCTGCCGAGGTCGGCGGGGTCCGTCTCCGGCCGCAGCCGCTCCACCGCGACGTCGGAGAGGAGTTCCTGAAGGTCCCCCCAGCGGCGGTAGACGGTGGACGGTGTCACGCCCGCGCGAGCCGCGACCATGGGGACGGTGAGCGCGTCACGGCCCACTTCGCCGAGAAGCTCACGGACCGCGGCGTGGACGGCTTCCTGCACGCGTGCGCTGCGTCCGCCGGGTCGGGTCATGGGCTTGCGGCTCATGTGCCCACCTTAATGCGAATCCGTTGCGTCTAGCGTCCCGCTGGGCCCTCTCCGGCACGGCACCGACCCGCCCCGCACCACGTGCCGCGGCACAAAACCCAGCGCGGGACCCTACGGCAACCCCTTCACGGGCGAACCGTCCCGCGCGACACCCCGGTGAAGCGGTGACCCCCCGTTTCCTTCCGCACCCCGCGAAGGGGCCGTCAAGCCGCGACCGGGGCCAGGGTTCCGAGGCCGACGGTGGACCTCTCGTAGGCCCGGCCCACCCGGAGTGCCGTCGTGTCGTGGAAGGCGCGGGCCATGAGCTGCATGCCGATCGGCAGCCCGGACCGGTCGTGGCCGACCGGCAGGGTGAGGGACGGGACGCCGGTGATGTTGGCCGGGGCCGAGAGGCGGACGTAGCTGTCGGAGACGGCCTCGGTCGTGCCGTCGGGCCACTCGACCGTTTCCTGGCCCGCCGCCGCGGCGGTCATCGGCACCGTCGGCGCGGCGAGGACGTCGATGCCGCCGGTCCTGCCTGCCCCGTCGGCCCCGTCGAACATGCGGGCCCAGGCGTCGCGCATCATCGTGCGGGCCCGCTGGGCGCGGAGGTAGTCGCCCGCCGAGGTGAGTTCGCCGGCCTCCAGGAGGATGCGGACGTCCGGCGCGTACAGGTCTGCGGCGGCCCGCAGCGACCGCTCGTGGTACGCCGTGGCCTCGGGCACCATCAGCCCCCACTGCACGGCCTGGACGTAGCGCGCCATCGGGATCTCGACGTCGACGAGCGTCGCCCCGAGTTCCGCGAGCCGCCCGATCGCCCGGCGTACGGCCTCCTCCACCTCGGGCATGACCCGCTCGAAGTAGTGGTTGCGGGGCACCCCGACCCGCAGCCCCTTGAGGTCGTCGAGGCCGCCGAGGCCGTCTCCGTCGGCGAGGTCCGCCGACGGGGCCCGCATGACGCTCGCCGGGTCGCGCGGGTCGTGACCGGCCGTCGCCGCGAGGACCAGTGCCGCGTCCTCGACGGTGCGGGTGAGCGGGCCCACGTGGTCCAGGGACCAGGACAGCGAGGTCACGCCGTAGCGCGGGACGAGGCCGTACGTCGGCTTGAGGCCCACCACGCCGTTCAGCGCCGCCGGGACCCGGATGGAGCCGCCCGTGTCCGTGCCCATGGCGAAGGTGGCCCCGCCCGCCGCGACGGCCACCGCCGAGCCGCCGCTCGACCCTCCCGCGACCCGGCTGTGGTCCCAGGCGTTGCGCGTCTGCGGCGTGGTCAGGCCGTAGGCGAACTCGTGCGTGTGCGTCTTGCCCAGCAGGACGGCACCGGCGGCGGCGAGCCGTTCGGCGACCGCGCTGTCGCGCTCCGCCACATGTCCGGCCCGGACGTCCGAACTCGCCGTAGTGGGAAGCCCCTCGGCGTCGATCAGGTCCTTCAGCCCCATGGGGATTCCGTGCAGCGGCCCGCGCGGGCCGCCTCGCGCGATCTCGCGTTCGGCGCGGGCTGCGGCGGCGCGTGCCGCGTCGGCGGCGACGGTGACGTAGGCGCCGAGCCGTCCTTCGACCGCGCCGATGCGGTCCAGCACGGACGCGGTGAGTTCGACGGGGGACAGTTCGCGTGCGCGCAGTGCCCTGGACGCTTCGGTGAGCGACAGCTCAAACGGCTCAAACGGTCGCATCGGCGTGCTCCTGTCCGTGTACGGGCCGGTAGGAGGCCGCGGGCGCGATGTCGCCGAAGTCCAGCTCGCGCAGTGTGGTGATGACGGAGTGGATGTGGTTGGCGGTCATGGCCACTCCTTCGTGGCGGTCTCCCCCGAGAGGCAGCCCCGCCCGGAGCGCCACTCGGGCCGCCTCCTGGGGAGTGAGTTCGCTGGTCATGGTGCCCCTTCCGAGTTAAAAGCTAATTGTTTGCTTTAGCCGACAGTAGGGCCTACGCTGACTTAACGCAAACCAATAGCTTTTAGCCGCCTCGATCCAGGAGGAACCTCCATGCACACGACAACCCCCACCCCCGCCCCCGCCTGGGCCGTGGGCGACCTCACCGTCCACCGCGTCGACGAGGTCGCCCTGCCCCCGCAGACCGGCCCGTGGCTGCTCCCGGAAGCGACCGCAGAGCTCGTGACAGGCACCCCCTGGCTGCACCCCGACTTCGCCGACGAACAGGGCGTCCTGCGCCTCGCGAGCCACAGCTTCGCCTTCGAGGCGGACGGCATGCGCGTGCTGATCGACACCGGCATCGGCAACGGGAAGCGGCGCGCCAACCCCGCCTGGCACAACCTGGACAGCGACTACGCGTCGCGGCTCCGCGCCACGGGCTTCGCGCCGGAGAGCGTGGACCTCGTCGTCCTGACCCATCTCCACGCCGACCACGTCGGATGGAACACGCGGGCCGAAGGCGACGACTGGGTGCCCACCTTCCCGAACGCGCGCTACGTCACCACCCGCACCGAATGGGACTACTGGGCCGGTGTCGAGATGGAGGAGGCGCGCCGTCAGATGTTCCGCGACTCGGTGCACCCGGTACGGGAAGCGGGGCTGTTCGACCTCGTCGACGTCGCGGACGGCGGCGTGGACGGCGGCACGGACATCGCCCCGGGCATCCGCCTGCTGCCCACGCCGGGGCACACACCGGGCCAGGTGGCCGTCCGCCTCAGCAGCCGGGGCGAGAGCGCACTGATCACAGGGGACAGCATCCACCACCCGGTCCAGATGTCGCACCCGGCGCTGTGCAGCTGCGTGGACATCGCGCCCGACGTCGCCGCCAGGACCCGGCACGAACTGCTCGGCTCGCTCGCCGGTACGCCGACGCTCCTGCTCGGCAGCCACTTCGCGGCGCCGACCGCGGGGCACGTGCGACGCGAGGCGGGCGCGTACCGGCTGATCCCGGCCGCGCCCGCCCTCACACCCGTCCGCTAGCCTCTCCGCGCCGTCAGCCCACCCGCTCCGAGAGCGCCTTGAACTCCGCCCAGCCCATCTTCGGCTTCTCCGGGTTCCACAGCTTCTGCGACGTCGCCGCCAGCGGCGCCTTGACGGCCTTCGCGATCTGGTCCGTCGACTGCGCGTCGGCGATGTCGCACCACACCGCGAAGCGCCCGCCCAGGATGCGGTCGGGGCCCGACAGCGACGAGGGCACCGCCTTCTTGCCGCGCAGCACGGCGGGCGTCCACTCCTCGTAGATCCGCTCGCCCGTCGGATACGTGAAGTCGTTCGGCTCGCCCAGGACGTAGTAGAGGTACTCGTCGTTCAGGTTGACGACCTTCCAGCCCTCCTTCAGGTACTCCACGGGCTCGCGGGCGCCGATCTCCTTGCCCGTCCAGTACGTCACCTGGCGGTCCTTGTCCGCGCGCACGCTGCCGCCCTTGTGGATGCCGTCGTTCCACACCTGCGGGGTCTTCCCCGCCTTGCGCAGGGTGTCGGCGCGGTCGTTGAGCCAGGCCGTCGCCAGATCCTGGACGTCCGCGCCCTTCCCGTACTTCTTACGCGCGGCCGAGGCCAGCTGGGGGTACGAGGCGGCCGGGTCCTTCACCGTCAGAGCGCGGTACTCGTCGCCGCCGAGGTGCGCGTACGTGCCGGGGAAGAGCTTGGCGTACTCGCGCAGCAGATCGTCGACGATCTTCGCCGCCTTCGGGTCCGAGATGTCCACGGCTCCCCTGGTCGCCTGGCCTGAGGCGTTCTTGAGCTGGAGGCCAGGGTGCGCCTTGATGACCGCGCCGAGGTGGCCCGGCGAGTCGATCTCGGGGATGACCTCGATGTGCCGGGCCTTGGCCAGCTCGATGATGCGGCGGAGCTGGTCCTTGGTCAGGTGCGGCTCGGAGACCACCTCGGGGTGGGACTCGCTCTCGACGCGGAACGCCTGGTCGTCCGAGAGGTGGAGCTGGAGCTGGTTGAGCTTGAGGTCGCCCATCTCCTTGATCCGCTGCTCGATCCACTCCGCGTCGAAGTGCTTGCGGGCGATGTCGAGCATGAAGCCGCGCTGGGCGCGGTCGGGCCGGTCCTCGACCACGCCGTCCGAGAAACGCCCCTTGTCGCGGACGGTCTGGAGCAGCGTGCGGGTCCCGTAGAAGACCCCGGCGTCCGAGGCGCCCGTGATGGTCACCTTGCCGTCGCGGCTGTTGAGGACGTACGCCTCGCGCCCGGCCTTCTTCGCCTCAGCGCCCTTGTCCAGGCCCAGCTCGATGTCCCCGGTGCGGGCCTTCTCCCCTCCCTTGCCGTAGCCCTTCCCGTAGGGCACCTTCATCTCGCCGGCCAGCAGCCTGGCCTCATCGGCGACGGCTTCGTCGCGGGCCACGACCCGGGTGCCGTCGGCCGGCTCCCAGCCAGGACCGCGCACGGCCTTCCACTCGCGCACGGCCGGAACGGCGGAGGGCGCCGGGCCGATCTTGGCGGGAGCCGTGGGCGAGGGGGCGTCGGACGTGGGCGACGACGATGTCCGGTGGCCCCCCGCACTGCTCGCTGAGCCGCCCGGCTCGTCACCGCCGCCGGAACAGGCGCTCAGCGCGAGCACGGCGCAGGCGCTCGCGCCGAGCACGGCACGCGAAGCCCGCGAAGCCCGCGGACCCCGCGCAGCCCTCGACGCCTTCGACGCCTTCGACACTCTCGAAACAGCCAGCTTTTTTGGCCACATACGTCCCATACCGATACGGTATGGCCCCCTTCCTGCCTACCGTCGTCAGTCATGCGTGACAATCCGGTCCCGTACGGGTGAAATTCGCGCATCCGTCGGACCGTTGATCACACTCGTCGCTACGGTGACGGCCAATCTCCCACCACTGCTGTATCCGACGTCACATCCGAGCCACCCCGGATGCGTGGACCATGGTGTCCCCGCCCCATCCCATCCCGTCCCGCCCCGTTACGAGGAGCCATGCGCCTGACGCCCGAGCGAAGCGAGCACGAGCCCCGGTCCGCCGGGCCGAAGCTGGCGTGGCTCAACACGGTCCCCGCGGCCGAGGCGGAGGAGGTGCTGCTGCGCTGCTGCGGCAGCCGCAGGTGGGCGGCGCGTGTCGCGGCGCACCGCCCGTACCCGGACCACGAGGCGCTGCTCGCCGCGTCCGACGAGGCGTGCTACGACCTCACCTTCGCCGACCTCGCCGAGGCGCTGGCCGAGGAGACGGCGCACCATCCGCTCAGCGACCAGCCCGGGACGCCGGCCGCGCACATGGCCCTGCGGGCGGCGCACGCGGCGTACGAGAGCAGGTTCGGACACGCGTTCCTCGTCTGCCTCGACGGGTACGCGGCGGAGGAGCGGATGGACCAGGCGCTGGCCTCGGTGCGGGTGCGGCTGGGGAACGAGGTGGAGCGGGAGTGGGACGTGACGGCGGACGAACTCCGCGCCCTCACCCGCGCCCGCCTCACCCATCTCCTGCGGTCCTGACGGACCCCGGAGAGGCCGGTCCGGGACTGGGAAGAGACTGGGCCGTCCGTGCCTGATTGATCACACCACCGCACCCGGCACCAGTGTGCCGACAAAGCGTCGCTACGATGGCCGCGGCCGGTGGACCGTACCCGGCCGGGCCGACCGACACCGAAGCCGGCAGGCCCCGATATCCGCTCCCGGAGGGTTTTTCCGTGCCGGCTGGAACGCTGTACCGCGGCCGGGAAGGAATGTGGTCATGGGTGGCTCATCGAGTCACCGGCGTCCTCATCTTCTTCTTCCTGTTCGTGCACGTCCTGGACACCGCGCTCGTCCGCGTCTCGCCCGAGGCGTACGACGACACTGTCGCGATCTACAAGACTCCGCTCGTCAATCTGATGGAGTACGGCCTCGTGGCCGCCATCCTCTTCCACGCGCTCAACGGCCTGCGGGTCATCGCCGTGGACTTCTGGTCGAAGGGCGCGAGGTACCAGAAGCAGATGCTGTGGACCGTGATGGGGATCTGGCTCGTCCTCATGGTCGGCGCCTTCTACCCCGTCCTTCAGCACACGCTGCGTTCGCTGTTCGGGAGCTGATGCATGATGTCGACCGAGACCGCCAACGCCAAGGCCACCGCCGAGGCCACCGGGACCGCCGAGGGCCAGGGCACCGAGGGTGTCCGCCTCTACGACGTGGACAACCCGGCTCCCTACATCGAGCCCCCTCGCGCCCGTACCGCGAAGACGCCCAAGGCGTCGAAGACCAACTTCGAGATGTACGGATGGCTGTTCATGCGGCTGTCCGGGATCGTGCTCGTGGTGCTGGTCATCGGGCACCTGCTGATCCAGCTCGTGCTGGACGGCGGCGTCAGCAAGATCGGCTTCGCGTTCGTCGCGGGCCGCTGGGCCTCCCCGTTCTGGCAGATCTGGGACCTGGCCATGCTGTGGCTCGCCATGCTGCACGGCGCCAACGGCCTGCGCACCGTCATCAACGACTACGCGGAGCGGGACAACACCCGCTTCTGGCTGAAGATGCTGCTGTACACCGCCACGGTGTTCACCGTCCTGCTGGGCACGCTGGTGATCTTCACCTTCGACCCGAACATTCGCTGACGTGGCTGACGTAACGGGCAGACGTAACGGGCTGAGGCTGAGGTAACCCCCATGAAGATTCACAAGTACGACACCGTCATCGTCGGCGCCGGCGGCGCGGGCATGCGCGCGGCCATCGAGTCGACCAAGCGCAGCCGCACCGCCGTGCTGACGAAGCTCTACCCGACCCGCTCCCACACCGGCGCGGCGCAGGGCGGCATGGCCGCGGCCCTGGCCAACGTCGAGGAGGACAACTGGGAGTGGCACACCTTCGACACGATCAAGGGCGGCGACTACCTGGTCGACCAGGACGCCGCCGAGATCCTGGCGAAGGAGGCCATCGACTCGGTCCTCGACCTGGAGAAGATGGGCCTGCCCTTCAACCGCACCCCGCAGGGCAAGATCGACCAGCGGCGGTTCGGCGGGCACTCGCGCAACCACGGCGAGGCCCCGGTGCGCCGGTCCTGCTACGCAGCCGACCGCACAGGGCACATGATCCTCCAGACGCTGTACCAGAACTGCGTCAAGGAGGGCGTGGAGTTCTACAACGAGTTCTACGTCCTGGACCTGCTGCTCAACGACGTCGACGGGGTCAAGAAGACCGCGGGCGTCGTCGCGTACGAGCTGACCACCGGCGAGATCCACGTCTTCCAGGCCAAGGCGGTCGTCTTCGCCTCGGGCGGCAACGGCAAGTTCTTCAAGGTCACCTCCAACGCCCACACCCTCACCGGTGACGGGCAGGCGGCGGCCTTCCGGCGCGGGCTGCCGCTGGAGGACATGGAGTTCTTCCAGTTCCACCCGACCGGCATCTACAAGATGGGCATCCTGCTCACGGAGGGCGCCCGCGGTGAGGGCGGCATCCTCCGGAACAAGGACGGCGAGCGCTTCATGGAGAAGTACGCGCCGGTCATGAAGGACCTCGCCTCGCGCGACGTCGTCTCGCGCTCGATCTACACCGAGATCCGGGAGGGACGCGGCTGCGGCCCCGACGCCGACCACGTCTACCTGGACCTCACCCACCTGCCGCCGGAGCAGCTCGACGCCAAGCTCCCGGACATCACCGAGTTCGCGCGGACGTACCTGGGCATCGAGCCGTACACCGACCCGGTGCCGATCCAGCCGACCGCGCACTACGCGATGGGCGGCATCCCGACGAACGTCCAGGGCGAGGCGCTGCTCGACAACACCACGGTGGTGCCGGGCCTGTACGCGGCGGGCGAGGTCGCCTGCGTGTCCGTGCACGGCGCGAACCGCCTGGGCACCAACTCGCTGCTGGACATCAACGTCTTCGGGCGGCGAGCCGGTATCGCGGCCGCCGAGTACGCGGCGACGGCGGACTTCGTCGAGCTGCCGGAGAATCCGACGGCGTTCGTCGAGGGCGAGGTCGAGAACCTGCGGGACGCGACGGGCAACGAGCGGGTCACCGAGATCCGCAAGGCGCTCCAGGAGTGCATGGACAAGAACGTCATGGTCTTCCGCACGGAGCAGACGCTGAAGGAAGCGGTCGAGGAGATCGCGGCGCTGCGCAAGCGCTACCGCAACATCAGCGTCCAGGACAAGGGCAAGCGGTTCAACACCGACCTGCTGGAGGCCCTTGAGCTGGGCAACCTGCTCGATCTGGCCGAGGTCACGGCGACGTCCGCGCTGGCCCGCAAGGAGTCCCGCGGCGGTCACTACCGCGAGGACTACCCGAACCGCGACGACGTCAACTTCATGCGCCACACGATGGCGTACCGCGAGGTGGGCGACGACGGCACCGAGTCGATCCGGCTGGACTACAAGCCGGTCGTGCAGACCCGCTACCAGCCGATGGAGCGTAAGTACTGATGAGCACCGCTGTCATGGACAAGGCCGAGGCGGACGACAAGGCCGCCGCCTCGCACCTGATCACGGTCACCTTCCGGATCCGCCGGTTCAACTCGGAGATCTCGGACGAGTCCCGGTGGGAAGACTTCGCCGTGGACGTGGACCCGAAGGACCGTGTCCTCGACGTCCTGCACAAGATCAAGTGGGAGATCGACGGGACGCTCACGTTCCGCCGCTCCTGCGCGCACGGCATCTGCGGTTCGGACGCCATGCGCATCAACGGCCGTAACCGGCTGGCGTGCAAGACGCTGATCAAGGACATCAACCCCGAGAAGCCGATCACGATCGAGGCCATCAAGGGCCTCACGGTCCTCAAGGACCTCGTGGTGGACATGGACCCGTTCTTCCAGGCGTACCGGGACGTCATGCCGTTCCTGGTCACCACGGGGAACGAGCCGACGCGCGAGCGCCTCCAGTCCGCCGAGGACCGCGAGCGCTTCGACGACACCACCAAGTGCATCCTGTGCGCCGCGTGCACGTCCTCGTGCCCGGTGTTCTGGAACGACGGGCAGTACTTCGGCCCGGCGGCGATCGTCAACGCGCACCGCTTCATCTTCGACTCGCGCGACGAGGCCGGGGAGCAGCGGCTGGAGATCCTCAACGACCGTGACGGTGTGTGGCGCTGCCGCACCACCTTCAACTGCACGGACGCCTGCCCGCGCGGCATCGAGGTCACCAAGGCGATCCAGGAGGTCAAGAAGGCGCTGATCACCCGGCGCTTCTGAGCCCCGGTCACGCTCGCCTCGCGACGAGGGCCCCTTCCGCCGTGCGGGAGGGGCCCTCGCGTGTGTCCGGGTCCCGGGTCCGTGCCCCTTCCTCCTCCCCCGTCGCCGCGTCACCCGGCGCCCCGTAACGCGCGACGGGTTCACACCATGAGGCGTCAACTCCCGTTCGCGGCGCGCGAATTGAGGGCACCCTCTCTACGCACCGGGCGACACCGACGCCCTGCCCGGTTCACCTCGCACCACTCATCTGCCACCCCCACCGCAGAAGGAGTACGCGTGAGACACACAGGACAGCACTGCCGTGCGGCAGCCGGGGCCCTGGTCGCCGTCGGCGCCCTGCTCGGGCTCGTCGCGCAGACCGTTCCGGCGGGCGCCGAGACGGGCGGCGCGGGCCCCGGCGGCCCCGGGAGCACGGCGCGCGAGGACACGGCACGCTTCTGGACCCCGGAGCGGATGCGGGAGGCCGAGCCCCTGGACCTGCTCGGGCCCGGCGGAGGCTCCGGTTCCGGAACGGGTACGGGCTCCCCGGAGAGGGCCGTTCCCAGGGGCCCGGAGCTGAAGGTCCCCGGCGAGCGCGCCGAGCGACGCGCGGCAGGCCCCCTGGCCTTCCCCGAGGGCGGCGGCCCCTGGACGGGCGGCGGCGCGGTCGAGCAGACCTCTGGCCGCGTCTTCTTCACCTACCAGGGCCGCACGGCCTCCTGCTCGGGCAACGCGGTGACCAGCGAGAACGACAGCACGGTGATCACCGCGGGCCACTGCGTCAAGCTGGACGGCGCCTGGCACACCGACTGGGTGTTCGTCCCCGGCTACCACGACGGACAGGCCCCCTACGGCAAGTGGACGGCCGCCGAGACGCTGACCACCCCGCAGTGGGAGGCCAGTGAGGACATCAACTACGACGTGGGCGCGGCCGTCGTCGCACCCCTGGACGGGCAGCGGCTGACCGACGTCGTCGGCGCCCAGGGCCTGGCCTTCAACACGGGCTACAACAAGGACATGTACGCGTTCGGCTTCCCCGCAGCGGCGCCGTACGACGGTGAGCAGTTGATCTACTGCTCCGGCACGACGTTCCGCGACTTCCTGCTCTCGGACGACCACGGCCTCGGCTGCGACATGACGGGCGGCTCCAGCGGCGGCCCGTGGTTCACGGAGTTCGACGAGACGGCGGGCACGGGACTCCAGTCCTCCGTCAACAGCTTCGGCTACACGTTCCTCCCCGGCACGATGTTCGGCCCCTACTTCGGCGCCGACGCGCAGAACCTCTACGAGACGGCGCAGACGACGCAGCCGGGTTAGACCGACTCCGCCGCACAGCCCCACCCCCCACACCCACAGAGCCCGGCGACGGCCACGCCCGTCGCCGGGCTCCGGTGCGGCGCGGCGCGGTTCGGTGTGCCCGTCCCGCCGTCACTCCTCCCCGCCCGCCTCCGCCTCGTACATGACGCGGCGCAGCAGACCGGACAGCGTGCGCCGCTCCTCCTCGCTGAGGGCGCCCAGCAGCCGGTACTCCTCGTGCCCGACGGTGCCCATCGCACCCAGCCAGGCGGCGCGGCCCTCCTCCGTCAGCTCGACGTCGACCCGGCGGCGGTCCGTGGACGAGGGCGTACGGCGCACATAGCCGCGCCGCTCCAGCGCGTCGAGGCGGCCCGTGATGGAGGCGGGGGCCATGTCGAGATCGGCGGCCAGCGCCGAGGGTGTGGCCCGGCCCTCGCGGCCCGCGAGGGCCTGGAGCGTGTCGTACTCGTACTGCTGGAGCCCGTAGTCGGAAAGCCCGCGCTCCTTGACGCGGCGCAGATGCTTGGTGAAGCGGTACATGCGGGTGGCCGCGCCCTCGATGTCGGGGTCGAGGGGGAGGACGGGCGACCAGCGCGCGATGTGCCCGTCCGTCCAGTCCCGCACCCCGGGGTCCGGCTCCCCTCGGTCAAGGCTGTCGTCGTCCGGCTTCCGCGTGGCACCCATGCGCCGATCGTACGTCCGCCCATCGCGATATTTCGTTGACGAATACTTCGGCGCCGAAATACATTCCGGCCATGCCGCACCCCGAACACACCCAGCGTCTCCAGCGCCCCCAACACCCCCTGCGCACCCGCGACTTCCGGCTGCTCTTCCTCGGCCGCTCCCTCACCCTGCTCGGCGACGCCGTCATCCCGGCCGCGCTCGCCCTCGCCGTGCTGCGCGCCACGGGGTCAGCGTCCGCGCTCGCCCTCGTCCTGGCCTGCGCGATGGTGCCGAAGCTGGTGCTGCTGCCGCTCGGCGGGGTGGTCGCCGACCGGGTCGGTGCCCGCCGGGTCGCGCTCGTCACCGACGTGGTGCGCTGCGCGTCGCAGCTCTTCGTCGGCGTCCAGTTACTGGGCGGGGACCCCTCGCTCGCCCTCATCGCGGGCGCCGAGGCGGCGGGCGGCGCGGCCTCGGCCTTCTCCGTCCCCACACTCTCGCCGCTGATCACCGGAACCGTCGCCAAGGAGGGCAGGGCGCGCGCCAACGGGCTGCTGGGCACGGCGGAGAGCGCCGCGCGGCTGGGCGGGCCCGCGCTGGCGGGGCTGACCATCTGGGCGGCGGGCCCCGGCTGGGCGTTCCTCCTGGACGCGGCCACCTTCGCCGTCAGCGCGGTCACGCTCCTGCTCGTGCGCGTGCGCCGGGTCGCGCTGCCGAAGCGGTCGCTGCGCGCCGACCTGGCCGAGGGCTGGGCCGAGGTGCGCGCACGTGACTGGTACTGGAGCAGCCTCGTCGTCCACGCCATATGGAACTTCACCGCCAGCGTGCTGATGACCCTCGGCCCGGCGCTCGCCGTCGAGGAACTGGGCGGGGAGGGCGTCTGGATCGCGGTGCTCCAGGCGGGGGCCGTCGGGCTGCTCGTCGGCTCGCTGATCGCGGCCCGTGCGCACCCGCGCCGCCCGGTGCTGGCCGCCAACCTGGCCGGGCTGCTCTACGTCCTCCCGCTCGCGCTCTTCGCCGTCCCCGCACCGGCACCCGTGGTGGTGGGCGCGTACGCGCTGGCCATGGCCGGGCTCGGCTTCCTCAATCCGCTCTGGCGCACGACGGTCCAGAACGCCGTGCCCGAGCACGTCCTGGCCCGCGTCACGTCCTACGACTGGCTCGTCTCCCTGGGCGCCATGCCGCTCGGATACGCCCTCGCCCCGCTCGCCGCCGACGCCTGGGGCGCGGGCACCCCGCTCGCGGCCTCGGCGGCGCTGGTGGGGGCTGCCTGTCTCGCGACGGCCGCCGTTCCCGGAGTGCGGCGCTTCACGGTGCCGAAGACGCCGTCGCCGAGCGGGACGTGACCCGCACACGGCGTCAGGGAAGACGGCAGGGGAATCAGGGAGCCGGGCCCCGTCACGCTCCGGCGTTCTCGCGGGAGCCGGGGCCCGCGTCGCCCGCGAAGGCCGCGTGCGCTGTGAGGGTGCGCGGGACGCGCAGGGACGGAGTGGTGAGGTACAGCTCGCGCAGATCGGCGAAGCCGCCCTCGGCCATGATCCGGGCCGCCTCGTCGAGCACCGTCAGCTCCTCGTCGTCGGGCGCGGAGGCGGGCTCGCTGTCACCCACGCCCCACGTGTCCCAGGGCAGCACCTCGGCCCTGTTGAGCGCCGCGAGATCCCGTACGACGTTGGCGCGCACCGTCCACAGGCCGGTGAGCCCGAGGACGCTGACCCCGAACGTCGCCGCGTCGGCCGCCCCCGTACGGCACAGGCGCCATGCCTCGCCCGCGACGAGGAAGCGCTCGCGGGGCACGTCCAGCGGGTCAAAGTCCAGCTCGTACCCCTTCTCCGCGCGGTCCGGGACCACCTGCGGATCGCAGAGGGTCCAGCCGCGCTCCGGGTGCGCGTACTCGGTGACCCAGTGGTCGTCGTGGAAACCGGGGGCGAAGTAGGTGGCGTAGCCGCAGCGCACGCGCGCGGGCGTACCCGAATGCCGCAGCAGGGCGCAGTGCAGGAGCGCGAAGTCCCGGCAGGTGCCCGCGAACCGGTCGGCGGGACGGCGCGGGGCCGTCGGCCGCACGCCGCCGAGCCCGGCCACGATCTCCAGGATGCCGTCGACGCAGCGGGCCTCCGCCTCCGCGCGGTGCCGGGAGTCGGGGAGGGCGCACCCGAAGCTGCCCGTCTCCTCACGGTGCATGAGCAACCGCCGCACGAGCAGCGCCAGTTCGTCCGGGCCCGTGGGGAGTTGCGCCAGCTTGTCCGCCATGGCACCGGGCTCGTCCTGGACGCTCTGCGTCAAATAGAAGTCACGCTCTGCGGGCAGCATGGAGGCCAGAGTGACGGAAAATCGGTTCGATTTCCACCCGGGGGTCGTTCGCGGTGGCACCCGGTGCATGCGTAGGGTGCGGCGGATGGGACGTAAGCGGAACGTACGGGCAGCCGTCGCGGCACCCGTGGCACTGGCCGTTCTCGCCGGTGCGGCGGCGTGCTCCGGCGGCGACGGTGCTTCGGCACCCCAGAAGAAGACGTCGCGGGACGGCGTCCAGGTCAAGGTGAGCGACCCCGTCACGACGGCCGACAAGGCCGTGGAGATCAAGGTCACAGGACTTGAACCCGGCCAGCGGGTCACCGTCGCCGCCGACGCGAAGGACCAGCGCGACGCGTCCTGGGCGGCACGCGGTGCCTATACGGCCGACGGCGACGGGGTACTCGACCTCGGCGAGCGGGCGCCGCAGGGCGGCGAGCCGTACGAGGGCGCGGACAGCATGGGCCTGCTGAGCAGCATGCTGCCGCGGAACGGCACCGTGAAGAAGATGATCGGCAGCGGCAAGGCGTTCTCCTACCACCCGGCCACCCCCGACAAGCAGTCCGGCTACCAGGTGCGGCTGACCGTCGCCGAGCGCGGCAAGAGCGGCGGCGAGGGCAAGAAGCTGGCCACCCGGGTGCTCAGCCGCCAGTGGCTGCACGGCGACGTCCAGCACCGGAAGCTGACCGTCGACGAGGACGGGGTCGACGGCGAGCTGTACTCGCCCGCGCGCGGCAAGGGCGAGAAGCGGAAGGCGCCCGTGCTCGTCTTCGGCGGCTCCGAAGGCGGCAACGCGGGCGAATACGCGGCGGCGCTGCTGGCCGCGCACGGCCATCCGACGCTGTCCCTCTGCTACTTCCGCTGCGGCGAGGGCTCGGGGCGCCCCGACGCGCTCAACAAGATCGACCTCGACTACTTCACCCGCGCCATGAAGACGCTGAACAAGCAGCCCTCGGCCGATCCCGGCAAGCTGGCCGTGATGGGCAACTCGCGCGGCAGCGAGGTCGCCCAGTTGCTCGGGCAGCGGCGTCCCGAACTGGTGCGGGACGTCATCGCGTACGCGCCCTCGTCCAAGGTCAACGGGCCCTATCTGGCGGGCGCGGACGCGTATGCGGCATGGCTCGACGACGGGGAGAAGATCCCGGCAGGGCCGATTCCGCTGGACCGGGTGCGGGGCACGGTCCTCGCTGTGGCGGGCGACAACGACAAGATGTGGGGCTCGGCCGCTTCGGCCCGCGACATCGCCTCCCAGCACAACGCCTCGGGCGAACCCCACCAACAGGTCACCTACAAGGGCGCGGGCCACCACGTGAACTGGTTCCCCTACGGCCAGCCCGGCCAAGAGGGCGGCCAGGACGGCCAGGTCACCTCCACCGCCAAGGCGGACCAACACGCCCGCGAATCCAGCTGGCCCCGCATCCTGAAACTTTTGGGCGGCTGAAACGCAGGGTTCCCCCTTCACGCCGGTGTGCCCCTTCACGGGGTACGGGGTGAGGCCCTCACGGGGTTCCTCCCTCTCACAGGGGTGCCCTCTTCGGCGCGCGGGTTGTGTTTCGGCTACCGCTGTGGGGGTTTTGCCCCTTCACGGGGGTGTTGCGCGGGACGGGTCCCCTTCGCGGGGTGCGGAAGGAAACGGGGGGTAGGCCCTTCACGGGGGTGTTGCGCGGGACGGTTGACCGGTGTGGTGCGCACTGTAGGGTCCCGCGCTGATTTTTGTGCCCCTGTCCGGGGCGCTGCGCTGGGCTGAGCACCGTGTTCGGGTGCGGGCCGGTGGCTACGGCGCGGCGTATGGACCGGTGCTTTGCGGCTTGCGCCGCGTGATTCCGGGTTCCTGTTGGGGTTGTGGGCGCGTGGGTGCGGGGTGTCCGGTGCCGCG
>NZ_BAAGSO010000070.1:113176-124520 GCF_054782395.1 Streptomyces daliensis
ACGCCCATCCCCCCTTCGCGGGGTGCGACTGCGGCGCCTTGCCGTGTGGCGGCCCACCCCCAGCGCGGGACCTACGGTCCCCACTCCACGGGCCAACCGTCCCGCGCAACTCCCCCTTGGCAGGGGTGCGCCTACCCGATTGCCCTCTGGGGTCTCGTTCGCGTGCTGCGGCCCGGTGGCACGGGTTGTGCCCACCCTCCCCCAGCTACCGCTGGGAGGTGCCCCCTCGCCGAGCGGGACGCTTGCCCACAACAAGGGTGACCGGCCCCCTCCGGCGAGGCGCCGGAGCGGGCGCATGGGTGCCGATGAGGCACCGGTCCACAGCATGGGAACAAGCGGAGGGGTCACCGGCCGGAGGTTGGCCACCGGGTGGGAGGGGACGTGGTGGGGTGTCCCCGCAAGTGGTGGCGACGAGTATGTACAGACAGCCGAAAAGCCGACGCAGGCAGCCGAAAAACCGACCCGCACTTGTCGCCGCCCGAGGAGACACCCCGGCACGGCACCGACCCCCACCACACACCAACCCCACAACCACGGCCGAAACCCCGAATCACGCGGCGCCAGCCGCGACGCACCGGTCCATACGCCGCGCCGAAGCCACCGACCAGGCACCCGAACACGGCGCCAAGCCACACGCGCACCGCCCCCGTGACGCCGCACAAAAATCAGCGCGGGACCCTACGGCACCCACCACACCGGCCAACCGTCCCGCGCAACACCCCCGACGAACCGGCACCCCCCGTTTCCTTCCGCACCCCGCGAAGGGGACCCGCAACACCCCCGACGGACCGGCAACCCCCCGTCGATACTGGACGTATGAAGCCCTCGACGGCCCAGAAGCCCGCGTCGTCGTCGACGCGTACCGCCACCGTTCTCGTGGTCGAGGACGAACCGAGCATCGCGGACGTCCTCGCGATCACCCTCCGCTTCCACGGCTTCGCGGTAGTGACCGCAGCAGGCGCGCAGGCCGCCGTCGAGGCCGCCCGCGCGGCGCGGCCCGACGCGGTGCTGCTCGACATCGCGCTGCCCGACGGCGACGGCCGCCAGGTGTGCCGCGTGCTGCGCGCCGAACACGCGGATCTCGCCGTCGTGTTCCTCACAGCGCGCGACGCGCCGGCGGAGGTCGTCCAGGGCCTGACGCTGGGCGGCGACGACTACATCACCAAGCCGTTCAACGTCGACGAGGTGGTCGCACGGCTGCATGCCGTCCTGCGCCGCACCCGCGCCGCCACGGCGCGCGGCGCGGACCGCGCGGACCGCCCCGCCTCCCCCGAGCGTCCGCCCGTGCTGCGGCACGGAGACCTGGAGCTGGACGAGGCCACGTACACGGTGCGGCGCGGCGGGCGTTCGGCGGATCTGACGCCGACGGAGTTCGCGCTGCTGCGCCACCTCGTGCGGCACGCGGACCGCATCGTGCCGAAGGAGCAGTTGCTGCGGGACGTGTGGCGCTACGAGCACACCGTCGAGTCGACGGTCGTGGAAACGTACATCAGCTATCTGCGCCGCAAGCTGGCCCCCCTCGGCCCGCCCCTGATACGTACGCGCAGAGGCGTCGGCTACGGCCTGCGCCCCGCAGAGGACCAGGGCACGGGCGCCCCATGAGGCCGCCCCGGATACGCGTGCCCCGGATACCGTCGCGCCGGGCGCGGCGCCCCGGATCGCTGCGCGCCAAGCTGACCCTGAGCGGCATCGCCATGCTCGCCACGGGCATCGTCGTCGCGACGTGCATCAGCCTGGTCGGCGTCAAGCACTATCTGATGTCCGCGATCGACGCCGACCTGCTGCGCACCCGCGACGGCATCGAGCAGGCGCGCCCCACGGCCGACCGTATCGCCGCGATCGGCACCGTCGCCAAGCTGAACGGCACCCTGAGCCCGGACGACCTGGGTCACGCGACGGGCGGCACGCTGCTGTTCGCCGCGATCGGCGCGGACGGCGAGGCCACGAAGGTGGCCGGTATCAGGACGGACGCACGGCAGCGGGCCCTGGCCGCCGCCGTGACCGATCCGGCCGCGCTGGTGAACGCCTCGCAGCCGCGCGACGTGCATGTGGACGGCAGGCTCCACCGGGCCACTGCGGTGCGGCTGGGCGACGGGCAACTGGTGGTGCTGGCCTCGTCGGTGAGCAGCGTGCACAAGGTGATGGCGAAGGTGGTGCGGCTCGAACTCGCCGTCGGTGTGGTGCTGATGGCCGGGCTGGGCACGGCGTCGTTCTTCGGCGCGCGGCGTCGGCTGCGTCCGCTGGAGGACATGGTCGAGACGGCCTCCGCCATCGCGGAGGGCTCCCCGGACGGGGAGGAGGGGCCCGACGGGCTCGGCCTGTCCCGCAGGGTCGCGGCGCCGCCGGACAAGCACTCGGTGAGCGAGGTCGAGCAGTTGCGCCTGGCGCTCAACGCGATGCTGCACCAGGTCGAGGCGGCCTTCCTCACCCGCGAGCACGCGGCGGCCCAGTTGCGCCGCTTCGTCGCGGACGCCTCGCACGAGCTGCGGACGCCCCTCGCGGCGATCCGCGGCTACCTCCAGTTGTACGAGCGCGGCATGCTCACGGAGGACGAGGAGCGGACGCGGGCGCTGGCCCGTATGACGGCCGAGTCGGAGCGGATGGCCCGCCTGGTGGACGAGCTGCTGGCACTGGCCCGGCTCGACCAGCGGCCCGAGCTGCGGCCACGGGCCGTGGACGTGGCGCGGCTCGTGGAGGAGTCGCTGGCGGATCTGTCGGCGCAGCAGCCGGATCGGCCCGTCGAGCTGACGGTGGGCCCCCGGGACGGGAATGGCGAGGGCGAGGGGTGCGTGGCGCTCGCGGACGAGGCGGTGCTGCGGCAGGTGGTGGGCAACCTCGTGGCGAACGTCCGCGTCCACACCCCCGTCGCGGCCCGGCTCGACGTCTCCGTGACCCGCGTACCCGCCGAGGACGGGCACGACGGCCGGGACGGCGATGTCCGGGACGGCAGCGACGAGGACGCCGGGGCGCGCGGCCCCCTCGACGGGGAGCGGATCGTGCTGCGCGTGGCCGACGAGGGCCCCGGCATGGCCCCGCAGGACGCGGCCCGCATCTTCGACCGCTTCTTCCGTACGGGCTCGGCCCAGGGCAGCGGCCTGGGCATGTCCGTCGTGCGGGCCGGTACGGAGGCGCAGGGCGGCACCGTCCACGTCACGACGGCGCCGGGCGCCGGGCTCGCCGTGACGGTGACGCTCCCGGGGACGGACGGCGGTGCCCCGGAGGGGGGCGACGAGAAGAGCCCCGAGGAGAGCGGTCAGGCGCGCTTGGCGGCCAGCCGCACGATGGTCACGTCCGACTCGGCCCCCACCCGCACGGGCGGCCCCCACGCACCGGCGCCGCGCGTGACGTAGAGCTGTGTGTCGCCGTAGCGCTCCAGGCCAGCGACGGTGGGGTTGGCGAGGCCCGCGAGGTACTCGCCCGGCCACATCTGGCCGCCGTGGGTGTGCCCGGAGAGCTGGAGGTCCACACCGTGGTCGACGGCCTCGTGGATCTGCACGGGCTGGTGCGCCAGGAGGACCGAGGCCCGCGAGGTGTCGCGGTCGCCGAGGGCGCGCGCGAAGTCGGGCCCTTCGCCGGTGTCCTCGCCCGCGACGTCGTTGACGCCCGCGAGGTCGAAGCCCGGCAGTTCCTTGCGGGCGTTCTCCAGCGGCTCGATGCCCAGTTCCCGTACGTGGTCGACCCACTCGGCCGCGTCGCCGAAGTATTCGTGGTTGCCGGTGACGAAGAAGGACCCGTGCCGGGAGCGCAGGTTGCGCAGGGGCTCGGCTGCCGGGCCGAGGTCGGCGACGGAGCCGTCGACGAGGTCGCCGACGATGGCCACGAGGTCGGGCTGCGCGCTGTTGATCGTCTCGACGATGCGCTGGGTGTGGGAGCGGCCGAGGATCGGGCCGAGGTGGATGTCGCTGACGACGGCGATGCGGTAGCCGTGCGCCTGGCGGGGCAGCTTGGCCAGCGGGACGGTGACCCGCTTGAGCGTGGGGCCGTTCAGCACGCTGTACGCGCCGCCCGCCACGGTGGCGCCGCCCACGAGGGCGGCTCCGACGGCGACCGTGCGGGCGACGAAGAGCCGTCGCGAAGGCCCCGCGTCCGCCGTGTCCGTGCCCGCGTCCGTGCCCGTGCCCGTGCCCGTGTCCGCGCTTACGCGCCCGGCGCCCTTGTCCTGGCCGCCCGTGCCGCCCGCTCCGGCGGAGGGCGCCCGCGTGCTGCCGGTGCCGGTGCCGCCGCTCGCGGAGCCGCTTCCGGAGCCGTCGGCTCCGTCGCCCGTCTCGCGGGCCTCGTCCAGGGCCGTGGCCGTGGAGGCGGCCGGTTCGCGCTCGTCCTCCTCGTCCCGCACGGCGAGCCCCCCGGCCTGCCCGTCCGCCTCCGTCGCGGCCCCGGAACCGGAACCGGCGACAGGCGCCGGGGCACCCTTGGCCGCGCCGACCGCGAGCCCCGGCTCACGGGGTGCCGGAGCGGCGGCGCCCTCCCCCGCGCCGACGCGCCCCGCACCCGCGCCAGTACCCGTACCCGCACCCCGAGCCGCGTCGCGCCGCTCCAGGAAGCGCCGCAGCAGGGGCCGCACGGCCTCGCCGACCAGCAGGGACAGCAGCAGATAGATCAGCAGCGCGAGCCACAGATAGCCGGGCCAGGCCAGCACCCGCTCGACGGCGAAGGGCGCTCCGCCCCGGCCCGCGGTGAAGGTGGCGACGACGAGCAGCGGCAGCGCGAATGCCAGGACCGTGCCCGTACGGCGCCAGACACCGCCCGGTGCGGAGACGTCCCGCACGAGGCGGCGCCACAGATACCAGTGCGCGCCGACGACCACGCAGATCATCACGAGCGGAATCACGACGAACACGGCCCTTGCCACCCCTTACTCCCCGGACGACATGCGCCGGAGAGCTCTCAGCCCCCGGAAACCAATGACGCCGATCGCCGTGCCCAGGACGAAGGACGTGATGGCGAGCAGCAGATGCACCCAAAAGTAACCCGTGGGATCGCCCGCATCGTCGAATGCGAGCCCGCTGCCGTCCTTCCACAAGTTTTTGACAAAGGTGATCCAGATAAACCAGGACCAAACGCCAAAAGCAAGGAGAAACCAGGACACAGGGCGGCTGAGGGTGAGGGCGTGCGCGGGGCGCCCCCCGGAGGTCTGGGGCATGCATCCAGTATGGCCATCGGGCTAAGACGGTCGCCGGGAGGGGCTACCCCGCCCACCAGTTGGGCTCCCCGCGGCTCCCGCCCGGGGCGTACGCCCTGTACTTTCGGCAGGGTGCCCACTTCTTTTCATACCGGTCGTACCGGCCGTACCGGTCGCGCCGCGCTCGTCGCGGTCTCGACGGCCGCGATGCTGCTGCCCGCCTCACTCACCACCGCCGCACACGCCGATGAGGCGGACGGCAAGGGCAAGGAGCCCAAGCCGCCCGCACGCACGTCGTCGCTGGGCGGAGCACAGCTCGGCCTCCCCGGTACCAAGGTCGATCCCAAAGCGGGGGCCGGGGCGCCCGAGCTGCCGAAAAAGCTGACCGGCCGGTCCTGGATCGTCTCCGACGCGGAGACGGGGAAGGTGTACGCGGCCCACAACGCGCACTGGAAGCTGGCGCCCGCCAGCACCCTGAAGATGCTCTTCGCCGACACGGTGCTGCCGAAGTTCGAGAAGACGCAGGAGCACAAGGTCGCCCCCTCCGACCTGAAGGGCATGGGCGCGGGCAGCAGCCTCGTCGGCGTCAAGGAGGGCCAGACCTACTCCGTCCACGATCTGTGGCTCGGCGTCTTCCTCCGCTCCGGCAACGACGCGGTCCATGTGCTCTCCGCCATGAACGGCGGCAAGGAGAAGACCGTGCGCGAGATGAACGCGCACGCCCGTGAGCTACAGGCCATGGACACCCATGCCGTGAGCCCCGACGGCTACGACATGAAGGGCCAGGTCTCCTCCGCCTACGACCTGACGCTCTTCGCCCGCTCCGGGCTCCAGAAGGCCGACTTCCGCGAGTACGCCTCGACGGCGAACGCGAAGTTCCCCGGCGTCGCGAAGAAGGGCAAGAAGCGCGAGAGCTTCGAGATCCAGAACACCAACCGCCTGCTGACCGGCGACGTGGGCCTGAAGCCGTACCCGGGCATCGCGGGCGTCAAGAACGGCAGCACGACGAACGCGGGCAGCACCTTCACCGGAGTGGCCCAGCAGGGCGACAGGGTGCTGCTCGTGACGGTGATGCACCCGAAGACGGAGGAGTCCCTGGCGGTCTACAAGGAAACCGCCAGGCTCTTCGACTGGGGCTTCGCCGCCGCCGACAAGGTGAACCCGGTCGGCGACCTCGTCGCGCCGAGGAGCGAGGAGAGCGCCGCTCCCCCCGGCGACGCCAAGGGCGGCGACAAGGAGGGCCAGGCGGGCGGCGCCGGGGCGAGCGACAGCGCGAGCGCGGAGTCCTCGGGCGGCGCGGGCGTGGCCCTGGGCATCACCGCGGGCGTTCTCGTCCTGCTGGCCATGGTCGCGTACGCGGTGCACCGTCGCTGGCCGCTGTCCGATCTGTCGCGGCTGCGGCGGCGCCCGCCGCAGGGCTGACGGGGCCACTGGGACCGGGGGCGGCGCGGGTGGAGCCGGGCGCCGGTCCGCCGCTCCCGGCGCCGCCCGTACCACCCTCGCCGTCCCCGTCCCCGTCGC
This sequence comes from Streptomyces daliensis, assembly GCF_054782395.1. NCBI lineage: Bacteria > Bacillati > Actinomycetota > Actinomycetes > Kitasatosporales > Streptomycetaceae > Streptomyces > Streptomyces daliensis. The sequence continues at coordinate 119,817 of NZ_BAAGSO010000070.1, forward strand.
GCTGCTCCGCCGCCTCCGCCTCCGCCAGGACGGCGGCGCTGCGGCTCGGTGCCGCCGTCCACGCGGCGCAGAACAGCAGCAGCTTGGCCATGAAACTGATCCACAGCAGAAGCGCGACGGGGACGCCGAAGGCGCCGTACATGCTCTTGGCCGCCACGCCCTTCAGATAACCGCCGAGCAGCAGCTTCAGCAGTTCAAAGCCGACGGCCCCGGTCAGGCACGCGACGACCGTCTCGCGGCGCGGCGGGCGGACGCCGGGCAGCAGCGTCAGCATGTAGGCCAGCAGCACGAAGTTCGCGGCGCCCGCCGCCGCGTAGGCCGCCGTACGCAGCAGTACGGTACCGAGGCCGCCCTCGACCAGGCCCATCCGCTCCGCGACCCAGCTCACGGCGGTCACCGAGAAGGCCGAGCCGCCCAGCGAGACGAGCCCCACGGCACCGAGCCCGACCAGCGCGCCGAGGTCCTTGGCCTTGAGCAGGAACGGGTTGCCCGGGTCCTCCTCCAGGTCCCACAGGGCGCGCAGGCTCTCCCGCAACGAGCCGACCCACCCTGCCCCGGTGAACAGCAGCAGCGCGCCCGCGACGACGCCGACGGTGCCCGCGTGGTCGACCAGCGACTGGAGGTCCAGCTCGTCGGCGAGGCCGGGGAACTGGTCGGCTGTCCACTGCCGCACGCTGTCCATCTGCGCGTCGGAGAGGAGCGCGGCCCCGACGGCGGCGCCGACGGCCAGCATCGGGAAGAGGGCCAGGAAGCTGGTGAAGGTGATGGCGGCGGCCAGGCGCGTCCACTTGCGCGCGTCCAGGTGCTCGTACACGCGCCATACGCGCGTACGGAAGAGCCATGCCGCCGCGGGGCCGATCACCGGCAGTCTGGTGAGCCAGTCCATGTCCACCACCTGTCGTCGCGCTGTCGTCGCGCTGTCGTCACGGCTGTCGTCGCGCTGCGTTCCGCTTCCGTCGGCTCATCGCCTCATCGTCCCGAAAGCCTAGGCGCGCTCACCCCCGGCGCCTGGCAGGCCCGCCGGGTGGCGGGTTACCCGGCTTTCCCTGGTCACACGGCCGCGCGGGCATGGGAAAGCGGTGGCGAGGAGAGGCGGGGGACCACTCGCGGGCGCCGCCGCGCGCGGGGCGCACGGGTGGGGCTCAGGGGCGGGGAGGGATCAGCGCAGCGGGGCGAACGAGGCGTCCGGGCCGCACGCGGGCGAAGGGTGCGAGACCTGACGGGGCACGCCCATCAGCCGTGCTCCTTTGTCAGCGCATCCCGGTACCGCTCCGGCCTGACCGGCCGCTCCCGCTCCCGTACCGGTGCCTGTACCCGTCCGGCCGTTCTCAGTGGGCGATCCGGGCTGGCCGGACTGTCCCGCCTTCCCCTGCTGCCCCGGCTGGTCGCGGTCGCCGAAGGCGAACTCGCGCTGGAGCCGCCACACGAGGTCCTCGCCCTGCTCGTAGAGCGCGAAGCCCGTGGCCGTCCAGGACGCCTCGAAGTCGGCCAGCTCGGCGTACGCCTTGTCCATGGCCTCGTCGGAGATGCCGTGCGCGACGGTGACGTGCGGGTGGTACGGGAAGTGCAGCTCCCGCACCAGCGGCCCCTCGGGGGCCCGCACCCGCTCCTGGAGCCAGGAGCAGGCCGAGCCGCCCTCGACGACCTGCACGAAGACCACGGGCGACAGCGGCCGGAACGTGTCGGTGCCGGACAGCCGCAGCGGGAAGGCCCGCCCGGCGGCGGCGACCGACGCGAGGTGCGCCTCGATGTCGGGCCGCCTCCCGGCCTCGACCTCGGTCGGCGGGAGAAGCGTGATGTGCGTGGGAATGCCGTGGGCCGCGGGATCACCGAAGCCCGCGCGCCGCTCCTGGAGCAGGCTGCCGTACGGCTCCGGGACCGCGATGGAAACACCGAGCGTGACGGTCCCCACCTCGTCCTCCCTCCTCTGCTTGCCTCGTACCTCGTGCCTTGTGCCTTGTGCTCTGCCGCTGCCCGGGTGCTGGGTCCGGTCCGGGCTGGGCCGTCCGTCCTACGCGCCGGAGGCGCTCAGCTCCGCGCCGCGGGCAGGAAGCCCACTCTGTCGTAGGCCAGCGCCAGCGTCTCGGACGCCACGGCCCTGGCCTTCTCCGCGCCCTTGGCGAGGACGGCGTCCAGCGCCGCCGGGTCCGCCAGATACTCCTGCGTACGGGCCCTGAACGGGGCCACCCATTCGCCGACGATCTCCGACAGCTCGGTCTTCAGCGCACCGTAGCCCTTGCCGTCGTACTTCTGCTCCAGTTCCGCGATTCCGGTTCCGGTGAGCGTGGAGTAGATCGTGAGGAGGTTGCTGATGCCCGGCTTCTTGTCCTCGTCGAAACGGATCACCGTGTCCGTGTCGGTCACCGCACTCTTGATCTTCTTCGCGGAGACCTTGGGCTCGTCCAGGAGATTGATGATGCCCTTCGGCGTGGAGGCCGACTTGCTCATCTTGATCGCGGGGTCCTGGAGGTCGTAGATCTTCGCCGTCTCCTTGAGGATGTACGGCTCCGGGACGGTGAACGTCGCGCCGTAGCGGCCGTTGAAGCGCAGGGCGAGATCGCGGGTCAGCTCGACATGCTGGCGCTGGTCCTCGCCGACGGGGACCTGGTTGGCCTGGTAGAGCAGGATGTCCGCGATCTGGAGTACGGGGTAGGTGAAGAGGCCGACCGACGTGCGGTCGGCGCCCTGCTTGCTCGACTTGTCCTTGAACTGCGTCATCCGCGACGCCTCGCCGAAGCCCGTCAGGCACTCCATGATCCAGCTCAGCTGGGTGTGCTCGGGGACGTGGCTCTGGACGAAGACGGTGCAGCGGTCCGGGTCGAGGCCCGAGGCCAGAAGCTGGGCCGCGGCGAGCCGCGTGTTGTCCCGCAGTTCCTGGGGGTCCTTGGGGATGGTGATCGCGTGCAGGTCGACGACCATGTAGAACGCGTCGTGAGTCTCCTGGAGCGCGGACCACTGGCGCACGGCGCCGAGGTAGTTGCCGAGGTGGAACGAGCCCGAGGTGGGCTGGATACCGGAGAGCACACGGGGACGGTCGTTGGCCATGCGCCCCATTCTCTCAGGTCCCCGCCCCTGGCCGCGCACACCCTTCCCGTGAGCTGGGGCACCGTCCCCCCGCTGGACCGGAGGGCTGTCTTCCCCTGACCTGGGGCGCCGTGTTTCTTCGCAAAGCGGGCGGCGAACGATAGAAAGAGGCACCGCACGACGGTTCCGACGGTTCCACGAGCGCGTTCCCGGGGCCGATCCCGGCACCCCCGGGCCCCCGGCCGGAAGAAACGGAGACCCCGTATGTCCACCTCGGAAGAGCTGATCGCCGCCTCCGAAGAGCGCAGCGCCCACAACTACCACCCCCTCCCCGTCGTCGTCGCCTCGGCGGAGGGCGCCTGGCTGACCGACGCCGACGGACGCCGCTACCTCGACATGCTCGCCGGGTACTCGGCGCTCAACTTCGGCCACCGCAACCCGCGCCTGATCGCGGCGGCCAAGGCCCAGCTCGACCGCGTCACCCTCACCTCCCGCGCCTTCCACCACGACCGCTTCGCCGAGTTCTGCGAGGCGCTGGCCGAGCTGTGCGGCATGGACATGGTCCTGCCGATGAACACCGGCGCCGAGGCGGTCGAGACCGCCGTCAAGACGGCCCGCAAGTGGGGCTACCAGATCAAGGGCGTGCCCCAGGGGCGGGCGCGGATCATCGTCGCGGACAACAACTTCCACGGCCGCACGACCACGATCGTCTCCTTCTCGACGGACGAGGAGGCACGCGCCGACTTCGGCCCCTACACCCCCGGCTTCGAGATCGTCCCCTACGGCGACCTCGCCGCACTGGAAGCCGCGATCGACGAGGACCCGGACAGCACGGTGGCCGTGCTGCTGGAGCCGATCCAGGGCGAGGCGGGCGTGCTCGTGCCGCCGCCCGGCTATCTGGCGGGCGTGCGCGAGCTGACGCGCTCGCGGAACGTGCTGTTCATCGCCGACGAGATCCAGTCGGGGCTCGGCCGTACGGGGGCCACGTTCGCCTGCGAACACGAAGGCGTGGTCCCGGACATGTACGTCCTGGGGAAGGCGCTGGGCGGCGGCGTCGTGCCCGTGTCCGCCGTGGTCTCCTCGCGGGACGTGCTCGGGGTCTACCGGCCCGGCGAACACGGCTCGACGTTCGGGGGCAACCCGCTCGCCTGCGCGGTGGCGCTGGAGGTCATCGCGATGCTGCGTACCGGCGAGTTCCAGCAGCGCGCCCGCGAACTGGGCGACCACCTCCACCACGAGTTGGGGCTGCTGGCCGGTGCGGGTGCGGTGGAGGCCGTGCGCGGGCGGGGGCTGTGGGCGGGCGTCGACATCGACCCCGCGCACGGCACGGGGCGGGAGATCTCCGAGCGCCTGATGGCACGAGGCGTCCTGGTCAAGGACACGCACGGCTCCACGATCCGCATCGCGCCGCCCCTGGTCATCGCGAAGGAGGACCTCGACTGGTCCCTCGACCAACTCCGCACAGTCCTGTCCCCCTGACGCTCCCTTCGCGGGGTGCGGAAGGAAACACAGGGTTCCCGCTTCACGCTGGTGTGCCCCTTCACGGGGTGCGGGGTGAAGGCCACACGGGGTGCCCGCTTCTCGTGGGGGTGCGCCTGCTGTGGGTGCCCCTTGGGGGGTTCGTTCGCGTGTGGCGGGCCGGTGGCACGGGTTGTGCCCACCCGTCCCGCCAGCGGGACG
>NZ_BAAGSO010000070.1:124530-125236 GCF_054782395.1 Streptomyces daliensis
GGCGCCGTCGCCTGGCGGGGGCGTCCCTGCGTGGGACGGTGCGTCGTTTTCCGGGTGCGGGCCGGTGGCTACGGCGCGGCGTATGGACCGGTGCGTCGCGGCTGGCGCCGCGTGATTCGTGGTGTCCGACGGTGGTCGTGTGGGGTGCGTGTGTGGGGGGTGTCCGGTGCCGCGCCGGGGTGTCTCCTCGGCGTGAAGCTTTCGTGTTCGGCTTTCCGCCGTCGTTCGTCTCGACCTGCGGGGACACCCCACCGCGTCCCCGTCCCGCCGGTGGCCCGCTTCCGCCCGGGGTGCGCCAATGTCCACCCCCCTTCGTGGGGTGCGCCTCCTTGCCCTGCGGCGGCACGAAAACCAGCGCGGGACCTACGGTCCCCGCTTCACGGGGGCAACCCGTCCCGCGCAACTCCCCCTGTCGGCGGGGCGCCTGCCCGATTGCCCCTTGGGGGTTCGTACGCGTGCTGCGGGCCGGTGGGTGGGTTGTGCCCACCCGTCCCGCCATGCGGAACGCCTGCCCACAACAAGGGTGGCGGGCCGCCGCCGTCGGCTGCCCGTGACAGAGCTGGGCCCGTACCGCCAGGTGCGGGCACACAGCATGGCAACAAGCGGAGGGGACACCGGCCCGAGGTTGGCCACCGGGTGGGAGGTGGTGCGGTGGGGTGTCCCCGCAGGACGAGCAAGTCACCGGCCGAAAGCCGAACACGAGACC
>NZ_BAAGSO010000071.1:0-1603 GCF_054782395.1 Streptomyces daliensis
AGCTTGTGCTTTAAGGTGCGAGGTCGAAATGGGCCTCGCACTAGGCCGCTCACCTGGGCGTTCACCGGACGCTGGGGCGGCCTTCGTCTGATCATGTGCTCCGACCAAGGTGCACCGATCCAAACGAAGGCCGTGAAGGTGAGTCTGCTGCCTGATGCCGGTCCCGGGGAAGCGTTCGCGAAAGCGTCACGCTTCCGGGACGACTTATTCGACTGCCTGACAGCGCGCGGGGACGAGTTGTTCGAGCTGGTGGATGCGCTGTTGTGCGCGGACGGGCCGGTGAGGGCGCTGGTGGACCTGACGCTGGTGGCCGAGCACCGGCGCGGTCACGGCGCGATGTACGACGCGCTGAACCACGGCAGCGTGGATGTGCCCCGGCTGCGGCAGGTGCTGGCTGGCCTGCCCATGCCGGAGGCCGCCGACGGGCGCCTGGTCCTCGCGGTCGACATCAGCCACTGGCTCCGCCCCGACGCGCCGACCAGCGCGGAGCGTCTGTTCTGCCACGTCTACGGACGCAGCGGCCGGTCCTCGGACCAGTTCGTGCCCGGCTGGCCGTACTCCTTCGTCGCCGCGCTCGAATCGGGCCGGACGTCCTGGTGCCAGGTGCTGGACGCCGTCCGTCTCGGGCCGGCCGACGACGTCGCCGAGGTCACCGCCGCCCAGGTCCGCCGGGTGGTCACCGACCTCATCGAGATGGGCCGCTGGAATGTGGGCGACCGCGACATCCTGATCGTCTTCGACGCAGGCTACGACGCCCCGCGCATGGCCCACCTCCTTGACGGGTTCCCCGTCGAGATCCTCGGACGCATGCGCTCGGACCGGGTGATGCGACGGCCGAAGCCCTCGCTCAAGGAGTACGCCCTGGCCTATCCCCAGGGTGGGCGGCCGCCGAAGCACGGCAAGGAGTTCCGCTTCGCCAAGCCGGAGACCTGGGGTGGGCCGGACGCGGCAACTGTGCAGGTCACCGACCGGTACGGAACCGCCCGGGCGATGGCCTGGGACCGCATTCACCCCCGGTTGACCACCCGCTCCGCATGGATCGACCACACCGGTGAACTCCCCGTCATCGAGGGCACCTTGATCCGCCTCCAGGTCGACCGTCTTCCCGGCGGAAACGACCCGCTGCCGATCTGGCTGTGGTCCTCCGCCACCGGCCTGACCGGCGAGGACGTCGATGTCCGCTGGCAGGTGTTCCTACGGAGATTCGATCTTGAACACACCTTCAGAATGATCAAGCAGACCCTCGGCTGGACCCGCCCGAAGCTCCGCACCCCCGAGGCGGCGGACCGGTGGACCTGGCTCATCGTCGCCGCCCACACCCAGCTCCGGCTCGCCCGGCCGCTGGCCGCCGATGTCCGGCACCCCTGGGAGCGTCCGGTCGAGCCCAGGCGGCTCACCCCGGCCCGGGTTCGCCGGGGGTTCAGGAACCTCCGCCCGAACTTGCCCTGTCCAGCCCGTGCGCCGAATCCCGGTCGGCCCGGCCCCGGGCGCCCGCTCGGTTCGAAGAACCGGCACCGGGCACCCCACCACGACGTCGGAAAAACGGCGAAACGACCCGAGTCGATCAAAGAGCGATCCCGGCCCGGAGGATAAAGCACAAGCT
>NZ_BAAGSO010000072.1:0-696 GCF_054782395.1 Streptomyces daliensis
TTGAGGGTGGGGTGGCGGGTGGCTGGTCGTTGTTTGAGAACTGCACAGTGGACGCGAGCATCTGTGGCCAAGTTTTTAAGGGCGCACGGTGGATGCCTTGGCACCAGGAACCGATGAAGGACGTGGGAGGCCACGATAGGCCCCGGGGAGCTGTCAACCGAGCTGTGATCCGGGGGTGTCCGAATGGGGAAACCCGGCAGTCGTCATGGGCTGTCACCCGCATCTGAATGTATAGGGTGTGTGGAGGGAACGCGGGGAAGTGAAACATCTCAGTACCCGTAGGAAGAGAAAACAATAGTGATTCCGGGAGTAGTGGCGAGCGAAACCGGATGAGGCTAAACCGTATGTGTGTGATACCCGGCAGGGGTTGCGCATGCGGGGTTGTGGGAGCTTTCTTGGCTGTTCTGCCGGACAGTCGGCAAGTGAGAAACCGTAGGTATAGGCGAAGGGCATGCGAAAGGCCCGGCGTAGAGGGTAAGACCCCCGTAGCTGAAATGTCTGCGGCTTGTCTGGAAGTTTCCCAAGTAGCATGGGGCCCGAGAAATCCTGTGTGAATCTGGCGGGACCACCCGTTAAGCCTAAATATTCCCTGGTGACCGATAGCGGATAGTACCGTGAGGGAATGGTGAAAAGTACCGCGGGAGCGGAGTGAAATAGTACCTGAAACCGTGTGCCTACAAGCCGTGGGAGCGTCGC
>NZ_BAAGSO010000073.1:0-1429 GCF_054782395.1 Streptomyces daliensis
GTCTCAGAACCTACACAGTGGACGCAAGCAACTATGGACAAGCCCTCGGCCTATTAGTACCGGTCAACTCCACCCCTCACAGGGCTTCCATATCCGGCCTATCAACCCGGTCATCTACCGGGAGCCTTAACCCCTCCAAAGGGGGTGGGAGTCCTCATCTCGAAGCAGGCTTCCCGCTTAGATGCTTTCAGCGGTTATCCTTTCCGAACGTAGCCAACCAGCCATGCCCTTGGCAGAACAACTGGCACACCAGAGGTCCGTCCGTCCCGGTCCTCTCGTACTAGGGACAGCCCTTCTCAAGACTCCTACGCGCGCAGCGGATAGGGACCGAACTGTCTCACGACGTTCTAAACCCAGCTCGCGTACCGCTTTAATGGGCGAACAGCCCAACCCTTGGGACCGACTCCAGCCCCAGGATGCGACGAGCCGACATCGAGGTGCCAAACCATCCCGTCGATATGGACTCTTGGGGAAGATCAGCCTGTTATCCCCGGGGTACCTTTTATCCGTTGAGCGACGGCGCTTCCACAAGCCACCGCCGGATCACTAGTCCCGACTTTCGTCCCTGCTCGACCCGTCAGTCTCACAGTCAAGCTCCCTTGTGCACTTACACTCACCACCTGATTACCAACCAGGCTGAGGGAACCTTTGGGCGCCTCCGTTACCCTTTAGGAGGCAACCGCCCCAGTTAAACTACCCACCAGACACTGTCCCTGATCCGGATCACGGACCCAGGTTAGACATCCAGCACGACCAGAGTGGTATTTCAACAACGACTCCCCCCAAGCTGGCGCTTGAAGATCACAGTCTCCCACCTATCCTACACAAGCCGAACCGAACACCAATATCAAGCTATAGTAAAGGTCCCGGGGTCTTTCCGTCCTGCTGCGCGAAACGAGCATCTTTACTCGTAGTGCAATTTCACCGGGCCTATGGTTGAGACAGTCAAGAAGTCGTTACGCCATTCGTGCAGGTCGGAACTTACCCGACAAGGAATTTCGCTACCTTAGGATGGTTATAGTTACCACCGCCGTTTACTGGCGCTTAAGTTCTCAGCTTCACCAGAACGAATCCTGATTAACCGGTCCCCTTAACGTTCCAGCACCGGGCAGGCGTCAGTCCGTATACATCGCCTTACGGCTTCGCACGGACCTGTGTTTTTAGTAAACAGTCGCTTCTCGCTGGTCTCTGCGGCCACACCCAGCTCAAGGAGCACATCCCATCACCAGACATGGCCCCCCTTCTCCCGAAGTTACGGGGGCATTTTGCCGAGTTCCTTAACCATAGTTCACCCGAACGCCTCGGTATTCTCTACCTGACCACCTGAGTCGGTTTAGGGTACGGGCCGCCACACAACTCGCTAGAGGCTTTTCTCGACAGCATAGGATCATCCACTTCGCCACAATCGGCTCGGCATCAGGTCTCACCC
>NZ_BAAGSO010000074.1:0-2644 GCF_054782395.1 Streptomyces daliensis
CCCCACCACGACGTCGGAAAAACGGCGAAACGACCCGAGTCGATCAAAGAGCGATCCCGGCCCGGAGGATAAAGCACAAGCTGAGATGCTGAGCCGCATGGTGAAACTCGACGGATCGCCCGTAGCCGCAGCCGACCTGCTCCCCTTGGCGCTCACGTCCTACGCGCACTTCACCTCCATGCGTGTCGACGCCGACGGCAGCATCCGGGGCTTGGCCCTGCACATGGAACGCCTGGTGCGGGACTGCAAGACGGTGTGGGGCGCCGAGCTGGACACCGGCCTCGTCCGCGACTACGTCCGCCAGGCCCTGGACGGACAGAGCGGGCCGTGCGTCGTACGCGTCACGCTCACTGATCCGACGGTCGAGGTGGGGCACCCGGCGGATGCCGACGAGCCGCACATTCTGGTGTCCGTACGCGGCGCCGGCGCGATGCCCCCGGAACCGCTGCGCACGATGAGCGTGCCGTACGTCCGCGACCTGCCCGAAGTGAAGCACTGCGGGCTCTTCGGGGCGCTGCACGCCCGCCGCACCGCGCAGCTCGCCGGTTACGACGACGCCCTGTTCGTCGGCCCGGACGGGTTCGTGAGCGAGGGCGGGACCTGGAACGTCGGCTTTGTCGACCACGAAGGCACTGTGGTGTGGCCGCAGGCCCGTGTGCTCCCCGGCGTCACTATGGCACTGCTCCAGCGGCACGCGGAGTATCGAACGGCCACCGTCACCCTGGAGGAGGCCAAAGGCATGGCTGCGGCGTTCGCGACGAACACGAGCATCGGCGTCAGGCCCCTCTCCGCGATCGACGGAACCGAGTTCCCCACCGAACACCCCACCTTGAGCCAGCTCCAGGAGACCTACCTGTCGGTCCCCGGCGAAGCTCCGTAGAACGCCCTGCCGGGGGTGACCAGGTGGGTCAGGTGGGCCGGCCGCGAGGTGGGACTGTCACGGAAGGCCATGCGGAAGACCGGCAAGGAGTTCGCGGAGCTGGTCGGCGTGAACCCGCGCCAGGTCTCCCGGTGGGAAGGTCGGAGCGAGAGCATCGAACCCAGTGCGCGGCACCATCGCTTTGGAACACGGCGAGCGCCACCATGTGGGACAACGACACCGGGTTTCGGTGCGTGAGTCTGCCTTCGGCCGCACGGGATCTGTCCTCTGAGTACCTGGAAGGACCGCACAAGTGACCACAAAGAGCGGACGCGCACTGATGGCTGATGCGCTTGCAGATGCCGCCTGGAAGGCGTCCACCTACAGCAACGACACAGGCGGTTCCTGCGTCGAGGTAGCGGACGTGACCCGCACGCACTCCTGTATAGGCATTCGCGACTCGAAGAACCCCGCCGGACCCGCGCTGTTGTTCACGCCCGACGCCTTCACCGGCTTCATCACCGGCATGAACGAGGGCCGTTTCAACCGCTCTTGACCCGAAGAGCCCGCAACGACGGCTGACCCGTCTCCCCCTGCCTGTAACAAGGGGAGAGGGGCCAGCCTCGTATTCATCCACGCTGGCCTCAACCGCTCTGTCCGCCGATGCGGTGCGTCATCGGCCGACGACAGCAGATGGATTTCCGTACTCTGGCCCCATGGGAGCTGCCATTCGCGCTGACAGGGAGGGGCTGAGGACAGCCATGGTCCGCAATGAGGCCCTGACGGTCACAACTTGGCAAAGCGCCTGAGGAAGCGCAGGTCAGCAAGGGTGGTCCCCGCGCAGGCGGGGGTGGTCCCACCCTCAACGCCCTCCAGGTGGAGCTGGTCGGGTGGTCCCCGCGCAGGCGGGGGTGGTCCGAACCACGCGCGCAAGAAGGCCCTGGCCGACCTGTGGTCCCCGCGCAGGCGGGGGTGGTCCGCGATTCCGCGACCCGTGGGCCGTGGATGAGATGTGGTCCCCGCGCAGGCGGGGGTGGTCCGAGCGGAGAGGACCGGCTAGCCGAACAGCTCGCGTGGTCCCCGCGCAGGCGGGGGTGGTCCCTGTGATCCAACAGCGGGCGGAGCACGCGGCGAGTGGTCCCCGCGCAGGCGGGGGTGGTCCGCCGCCGAGATGCTCCGCACCCGCCTGCGGGTCGTGGTCCCCGCGCAGGCGGGGGTGGTCCGCGGCAGGCGGCCGAACTCGGCCGCATCCGCACGTGGTCCCCGCGCAGGCGGCGGGGATGGGGGCTGCGGGCCAGCGTAAAAGCGAGCTCGCAGCGCCCCCACCTCATCGGCCCGGTGTGGTGGCGTACCAGAGTGCGCCCAGCGGGGCGGCTACGGCGAGCCAGTAGAGGACGACGTCGGCCCGGCCCCTCATGGTGTCGCCTCCCCCGCCTGGCCGCCGGAGTCATCGAGGTACTGCGCCCGCAACCAGTCCGGGGCGCAGTGGCGGCCCGCGCAGATCACGGCGCACGGTGCACGGCACGCGTAGAGCAGCCCGCCAGGACCCGACCCCGACTCGATGACCTGCACCAGCACCGCATCCGCGCTCCACTCCCCGCACTCACAGCACAACTTCCGCGAGCGCGACAGGCCCACCAAGTCCTGCATTACGGCCTCCCCGTGGGGACGCGAAAAGTGCACCACGTGGTCGTGCCCCGGTTACTACTGAGGTTTTCGGGTTGGTGTCGGATGGTGACGTGCGGTGATCCCTGCGGTAGGCCGGAAGCATGCGGTATGCGCAGG
>NZ_BAAGSO010000075.1:0-43674 GCF_054782395.1 Streptomyces daliensis
TTGGCGCGGCAGGCGCGCAGTGCGGAGCGGGTGGCGGAGCTGGAGGCGTGGACCGCGCTGGCCGGTGGCGGGAACGGTGGCGAGGGCGGGGGCGGGGGTGTGCCCGAGCCGCTGCTGGGACGGCGCGCACTGGACCCCCAGCGCGACACGGCCCGGACCCTGGACGTCCGGAGCTGGACGGTCCCCGTCGCGCACGCCGCCACCCTGACCGGCAGGACACCGTCCGTCTTCCACTGCGGTGTCCACGAAGTATTGCTGGCCACACTGGCCGGGGCCGTCGCACACTGGCGACCGGGGGCTGATGCCGGGGTGCTGGTAAACATCGAGGGGCACGGCCGTGAGCCGGTGGAGGGGGTGGACCTCTCCCGCACGGTGGGGTGGTTCACCAGTTCACACCCCGTCAGGCTCGCGGCAGGAACCACCGACCTCGCCGACGCGCTGTCGGGCGGCGAGGCGGCGGGTGAACTGCTGAAGACGGTCAAGGAGCAGGCGCAGTCGGTGCCCGGCGACGGGCTCGGATACGAACTGCTCCGCTACCTCAACCCGGAGACGGCACCGAGGCTGGCGGCCCTGCCGGCGCCGCAGATCGGATTCAACTACCTGGGCCGGTTCGCCGCCGGCACGGACACGGGACCGGTCGGTCCGTGGCAGCCCGCCGGGGAATCGGCGATCGGCGGCTCGGTCGACCCGGACATGCCGGCGATGCACGTGCTCGACGCGGGCGCGGTGGTACGGGACACCCCGGAAGGGCCCGAACTGTCGCTCACGCTGAGCTGGCCCGGCGAGCTGATGACGGCGGACGAGGTGGAGCGGCTCGGCCGGCTCTGGCTGGAGATGCTGACCGGCCTCGCCGACCACACCACCGCCCCGGCGGCAGGCGGACACACCCCGTCCGACTTCCCCCTCCTCGACCTCGCGCAGGACGAGGTCGACGAACTCGAAGCGATAGCAGCAGAACTCGAAGGAGGACGGTCCCTGTGAAGAAACCAGCCCCCGTCAAGGGCTCAGCGTTGGCGGAAGTGTGGCCGCTGTCGCCTTTGCAGGAGGGGATGCTGTTCCACGCGGCCTACGACGACCAGGGCCCCGACATCTACGCGATGCAGTGCGTACTGACCGTCGAGGGACCGCTCGACGCCGACCGCTTCCGCGCCTCGTGGGAAGCGCTGCTCGAACGCCACGCGGCACTCCGCGCGAGTTTCCACCAGCGCAAGTCGGGCGAGTCGGTGCAGCTCATCACGCGGGAGGTCGCCCTGCCGTGGAGGGAGGTGGACCTCTCAGGGCTGGACGAGGACAGCCAGTCGGCCCGGGTCACCGAGCTGGCGGCCCGCGAACGGGAGGGACGCCTGGACCTGGCGGCGGCGCCGCTGCTCCGGCTCGTCCTCGTCCGGCTCGGCGAGCGCAACCACCGGCTCGTGGTGACGACACATCACATCCTCATGGACGGCTGGTCGATGCCCGTCCTCCTCGACGAGCTGTCCACGGTCTACGCGGCGGGCGGTGATGCACGGGTACTGCCCCCGGTCGCCTCCTACCGGGACTACCTGGCGTGGCTGAACCGTCAGGACAAGGCGGCGGGCCGGGCCGCCTGGCAGGCCGAGCTGGCGGGCGTCGAAGAACCCACCCTCCTCGCACCCGACGACCCGGGAAGGGACGCGGTGCTGCCGAAGGAGACCCTGGTGGCGCTCTCCGAGGAGACCACGGGAAAGCTCTCGGAGCTGGCCCGCGGCCAGGGGCTGACGATGAACTCCGTGGTGCAGGGCGCCTGGGCGCTCGTCCTGGCGGGACTGACCGGACGCAAGGACGTCGTGTTCGGTGCCACCGTCGCGGGGCGTCCGCCCGAGCTGCCGGGCGTCGAGTCGATGGTCGGGCTGCTCATCAACACACTGCCGGTGCGAGTCGGTCTCGAAGCGGGTCAGCCGGTGCTGCGGATGCTGACGGAGCTTCAGGAACGCCAGTCCGCGCTGATCACCCACCAGCACATAGGACTGCCGGAGATCCAGCGGCTCGCGGGCCCCGGAGCGACCTTCGACACCCTCATGGTGTACGAGAACTACCCCCGGCCCCCGGCCGCTCCCGACTCGCCCGAAGCCGCCGAAAGGCTCTTCTTCGGGGGCATGGAGACCCACGAGGCGACCAACTTTCCGCTGACCATGGGCGTCATCCCGGACCGTAACCTACAGATCCTGGTGACCTACCGGCCCGACCTGTTCGACGAGCAGGCGGCGATCCGCATGGGCCGCCGCCTGACGCGGGTGCTGGAACAGGTGGTCGCCGACCCGGCGGCACGGGTGGGTGACATCGAGGTACTGGACGAGGCCGAACGCGCACGGCTGGTGGAGGAGTGGAACGACACGGCGCGGCCGGTCCCCTCGGAAACCACCGTCGAGCGCTTCGCCGGGTGGGCCGCTTCGGCTCCGGACGCGGTGGCGGTGCGGTGTGGTGACGAGGCGTTGTCGTACGGGGAGTTGGAGGAGCGGTCGAATCGGCTGGGCCGGTATTTGACGGGTCTGGGTGTGGGCCGTGAGTCGCGGGTGGGTCTGTGCCTGCCGCGTGGTGTCGACATGATCGTCGGACTGCTGGGGGTGTGGAAGGCCGGGGGCGCGTATGTGCCGCTCGACCCCGAGCATCCGGCGGACCGGCTGGGTTACATGGTGTCCGACAGCGGCGCTTCGGTGGTTCTGGCCGTGTCCGGTACCGAGGACCGGGTCCCGGCCGGGGTGGCGGATGTGGTGCTGCTCGACGACGGGGAGGTGGCGGCGGCCATCGCAACGGAGTCGTCCGAGCCGTTGTCGGTGTCTCTCGCGCCTGAGCAGCTTGCCTATGTGATTTATACGTCGGGTTCGACGGGGCGGCCGAAGGGTGTGGCCGTCGCGCATGGTGGTGTGGCGAATCTGGCGGAGGTCATGCGTCCCGTCCTCGGTGTGGAGGAGGGCGTGACGGCGCTTCAGTTCGCCTCGTTCTCCTTCGACGCTGCGGTGCTCGATGTGGCCGTCACACTGGGCGGAGGCGGCACCCTCGCCATCGCCTCCAGCGAAGAGCGGACCGAGTCCGAGGCGCTGGCCGCGATGATCCGCGACACCGGGGTCCAGGTGGCCAGCGTGGTGCCCTCGCTCCTCGGGGTGCTGGAGCCGGAGTCCGTGCCCGGTGTGGAGAACTGGGTGCTGGGCGCGGAACGCCTCAGCGCCGACCTGGCCGCCAAGTGGCGGGCCCAGTCGAGGGTGTGGAACACCTACGGCCCGACCGAGGCCACCGTCATCACCACGGCCACGTCGCTGGACGAGGGCATCACCCCGGACGACGCCCCGCCTGCGATCGGCGCCCCCATCGGGAACGCGCAGGTCTTCGTCCTGGACGGATTCTTACGGCCGGTGCCTCCTGGTGTGACGGGTGAGCTGTACGTGTCGGGCGCGGGACTCGCGCGTGGTTACGTGGGCCGCCCTGATCTGACGGCCGAGCGGTTTGTTGCCAACCCCTTCGTATCGGGCACCCGGATGTACCGCTCGGGCGACCTGGCCCGCTGGACCGAACAGGGGTTGCTGGAGTTCGCGGGCCGCGCGGACGAGCAGGTCAAGATCCGCGGCTTCCGCGTCGAGCTGGGAGAGATCGAGTCCGTGCTCGCCGCCCATGTGACGGTGAGCCAGGCCGCCGTGGTGGTCCGCGAGGACCGGCCCGGCGACAGACGGCTGGTCGCCTACGTCATCCCCGACGTCCACGAGGTCGACCAGAACCTGCTCCGCGAGCACATGGCCAAGACGCTGCCCGACTACATGGTCCCGTCAGCGGTCATCGTCCTCGAACGGCTGCCGCTGACGGTCAACGGCAAGCTCGACCGGGCCGCGCTGCCCGCACCGGACTTCGCCGAGCGCGTCACCGGACGGGCACCCCAGGGCCCGCTCGAAGAAGCACTGTGCGCGCTGTTCGCCGACGTCCTGGGACTGGAGCGGGTGAGCGCCGAGGACAGCTTCTTCGAGCTGGGCGGCGACTCGATCATGTCGATGCAGCTCGCGTCGCGGGCCCGTCGCGAGGGCTGGGTGGTCACACCTCGGCAGATATTCGAGGAGAAGACCGCCGAGCGGCTCGCACTCGTGGTGGAAGCCGTGGGTGCCAAGGAGGAGTCCGTCAGCGACGTCGGTGTGGGCGAGGTCGGCTGGACACCCGTGATGCGGGAGCAGGGCGAGCGGGTCACGGGCTCGCGGTTCACCCAGTGGATGGTGGTGGGCGCTCCTCCCGGCCTCGACCTGAGCACCCTCACCGCCGGTGTGGGCGCTGTGGTGGACACACACGACATGCTGCGCGCACGGGTGGTGCGCGAGGGAGACACCTCGGCACTTGTCGTCGGCGAGCGAGGCTCGGTGGACGCCGCCGGTCTGGTCACGCGGATCGACGCGAGCGGCCTGGCGGCCGAGGCACTGGACAGGGCAGCGGGTGACGCGGCACACGAAGCGGTGGAGCGCCTGGACCCCACGGCCGGTGTCCTGACACAGGTGGTGTGGCTGGACGCGGGACCCGGCCGGACCGGACGGGTGGCGGTCGTGGTGCACCACCTGGCGGTGGACGGTGTGTCCTGGCGGATACTGCTGCCCGACCTCCAGGCGGCGTGCGAGGCGGTCGCGGCCGGGCGTGAACCCGTACTCGACCCCGTGGGCACGTCCTTCCGGCGCTGGTCCGGTCTGCTCGCCACCCAGGCCCGCAGCAAGGAACGGGTCGCTGAGCTGGACGACTGGGTCGCCCTCGTCGGCGGACCCGGCGCAGCCGCGTCGTCCCGCAGTGGTGAGGCACCTGGCGCGGCGAAGCCCTCCCTGACCGGGCGTGCGCTCGACCCCGTGCTGGACACCGTCAGCACCCTGCGGTCCCGTTCGTGGTCGGTGGCGCCGGACCGTGCCGTCACCCTGGCGGGACGCACACCCACCGTCTTCCACTGCGGCGTCCACGAGGTACTGCTCGCCACCCTCGCCGGCGCGGTCGCACAGTGGCGGCCGGGAACGGGTGCCGGGGTCCTGGTGGCCATCGAGGGCCACGGACGAGAGCCGGTAGCGGGCGTCGACCTGAACCGCACCGTGGGCTGGTTCGCCAGCTCGCACCCGGTCCGGATGGCGGTGAACCATGTCGACCTGCACCAGGCGCGCGGCGGCGGCAGAGCCGCCGGTGAACTGCTGAAGACCGTGAAGGAGCAGGTGCAGGCGGTACCTGGCGACGGGCTGGGATACGGCATGCTGCGCCACCTCAACCCCGACACGGAGCCGGTGCTGGCCGCGCTGCCCGCACCGGAGATCGGGTTCAACTACCTGGGCCGGTTCGCCGCCGGCGCGCGGACAGGGCAGACCGCCCCCTGGCAGATGGTGGGGGAGTCGGGCGTCGGAGGCTCGGCTGACCCGGATCTGCCCGTACTGCACGCGCTGGAGGCGGGCGCGGTGGTCCGGGACACCCCCGAAGGAACGGAACTGACGGTCTCGCTGAGCTGGCCCGGCCAGTTGTGGGAGGAGGCCGAGGTCGAGCGACTCGGCCAGGTCTGGCTGGAGATGCTGGACGGCCTGGCCGCCCACACCACCGACCCCGATGCCGGTGGTCACACACCCTCCGACTTCCTCCTCATCGACCTCGCACAGGACGAAGTCGACGATCTTGAGGACGAGTTCGCCGACGACCACATGTGACTCGCTGTATTCAAGCCGTTGTGAGGAGAAAGAGCGATGACCCGATCCCGTGTCGAAGACGTGTGGCCTCTGTCGCCGTTGCAGGAGGGGATGCTGTTCCACGCGACCTTCGATGACGAGGGACCCGACGTCTACCAGGGACAGCGGACACTTGAACTGGTCGGCCCCTTGGACGTGGCCCGCCTGCGGAGGTCATGGGAAGGGCTGCTGGCCCGGCATGCCGTCCTGCGGGCGAGCTTCCGCCGACGCAAGTCCGGTGAGGCGGTCCAGGTCATCGCGCGCCAGGTGGCACTGCCGTGGCGGGAGACGGACCTCTCCGGGATGCCGGAGGCCGATGCCCTGACCGAGCTGGACCGCCTGGCCGAGCAGGAGCGCACGGAGCGGCTCGACCTCACCGTCGCGCCACTGCTGCGCATGCGGCTCGTCCGGCTGGGCGAGGAGCGGCACCGGCTGATGATCACCAGCCATCACATCCTGATGGACGGCTGGTCACTGCCGATTCTGATCAATGAGATGTTCACCGTTTACGTGGCGGGCGGCGACACCACGGGTCTGCCGCGGACGACTTCCTACCGCGACTATCTGGCGTGGTTGAGCCGACAGGACAAGGACGCGGCGCGGGACGCGTGGCGCGCGGAACTGGCGGGCGTCGACGAGCCGACACTCGTGGCCCCCGCGGACCCGGCCCGGTCGACGGTGGCACTCGAAGGGCTCACCGACGAGATCCCCCCGAGGCTGTCCCAGGACCTGGTCCGGATGGCGCGCGGGAACGACCTGACGGTCAACTCGGTGATCCAGGGCGCCTGGGCGCTCGTGCTGTCACGGCTGACCGGACGCGACGACGTCGTGTTCGGCGCGACCTCGGCCGGGCGGCCGACGGAGCTGCCGGGCGTCGAGTCGATGGTCGGCCTGACGATGAACACCCTTCCGGTGCGGGTCCGCCTCCAGGGCGGTCAGTCGGTGCTGGAGATGCTGACGGAGCTTCAGGCACGCCAGTCGGCCCTGATGGCACACCAGCACATCGGGCTCCCCGAGGTGCAGCGGGTCTCCGGCCCCGGAGCGACCTTCGACACGCTCGTCGTCTACGAGAACTACCCCCGGCCCCCGGCCGCGGCTCCCAGCCCGGACACCTTCGCCATCACCTTCGCCGGCGGGCAGGAATCGGCGCACTATCCGCTCACCCTTCTTGTCGCTCCCGGCGAGCGTATGCCCTGCAAGATCGACTACCGTCCCGACCTGTTCGACCGCGACACCATCCAGTCGGTCCTGGACCGTCTGGTGCGGGTGCTGGAACAGATGGTCGCTGATCCTTCGGCGCGCCTGGCGGATGTCGAGGTGCTGGACGAGGCTGAGCGTGCGTTGGTGGTGGGGGAGTGGAACGACACGGCGCGGGCTGTGTCGGCGGGTTCCGTTCCGGAGCTGTTCGCCGGGTGGGCTGCTTCGACTCCGGGTGTGGTGGCGGTGCGGTGCGGCGATCAGGTGCTGTCGTATGGGGAGTTGGAGGAGCGGTCGAATCGTCTGGGCCGGTATTTGACGGGTCTGGGTGTGGGTCGTGAGTCGCGGGTGGGCCTGTGCTTGCCGCGTGGTGTGGAGATGGTTGTGGGGATGCTGGGTGTGTGGAAGGCGGGGGGCGCGTATGTGCCGCTCGATCCCGAGTACCCGGCGGACCGGCTCGCGTACATGGTGTCCGACAGTGCGGCCACGGTGGTTCTGGCCACTGGGGAGACGGTGGCGCAGGTCGAGGGCGGCGCGGCCTCTGTGGTGGTGCTGGATGACAGGGATGTCGCGACGGCGATCGCGTCGGAGTCGTCCGAGCCGTCGTCGGTGTCTCTTGTCCCGGAGCAGCTCGCCTATGTGATCTATACGTCGGGTTCGACGGGGCGGCCGAAGGGTGTGGCGGTCGCGCATGGTGGTGTGGCGAATCTGGCGGAGGTGATGCGTCCCGTCCTCGGTGTGGAGGAGGGTGTGACGGCGCTTCAGTTCGCCTCGTTCTCCTTCGATGCTGCGGTGCTGGATGTCGCCGTCACGCTGGGCGGAGGCGGCACTCTTGCCGTCGCGTCGAGTGAGGAGCGGCTGGAGCCCCAGGCGCTGGCGGCGATGATCCGCGAGGCCGGTGTGAGCGTCGCGAGTGTGGTGCCGTCTCTGCTCGGGGTGCTGGAGCCGGAGTCGGTGCCGGGTGTGGAGAACTGGGTGCTGGGCGCGGAACGCCTCAGTGCCGATCTGGCCGCGCGCTGGCGGGCCCAGTCGAGGGTGTGGAACACCTACGGGCCGACCGAGGCGACCGTCATCACCACGGCGACGTTGCTGGCCGAGGGCATCACGGCCCAGGACGCCCCGCCTGCGATCGGTGGCCCGATCGGCAATGCGCAGGTCTTCGTCCTGGACGGGTTCCTGCGGCCGGTGCCTCCCGGTGTGACGGGTGAGCTGTATGTCGCGGGCGCGGGACTCGCGCGTGGTTACGTGGGCCGCCCGGATCTGACGGCGGAGCGCTTCGTCGCCAACCCGTTCGTGTCGGGCGGGCGGATGTACCGTTCTGGTGACCTGGCCCGCTGGACCGAGCAGGGCCTGTTGGAGTTCGCGGGCCGTGCGGATGAGCAGGTGAAGATCCGTGGCTTCCGCGTCGAGCCCGGCGAGATCGAGTCGGTTGTCGCCTCGCATCCGGAGGTGTCCCAGGCCGCCGTCGTCGTGCGTGAGGACCGGCCCGGCGACAAGCGACTCGTCGCGTACGTCGTCCCCGTCACAGAGGGGGCACTGGACACCGCGAAGCTGCTGGAGTTCGCCGGTGAGCGGCTGCCGGAGTACATGGTCCCGACGTCGGTGCTGACGCTCGACGTGCTGCCGTTGACGGTGAACGGCAAGCTCGACCGAGCCTCCCTGCCCGCCCCCGACCTCGCCACGAGGGAAGGCCGCGCACCCGCGACGCCCACCGAAGAAGTGCTGGCCGGACTGTTCGGCGAGGTGCTGGGCCTGGAGCGCGTCAACGCGGAGGAGTCCTTCTTCGAGCTGGGCGGTGACTCGCTGCTGGCGATGCGGCTGATCGCGCGGTTGCGCTCTGTGCTGGACACGGAGGTGAGCATCCGGGAGCTGTTCGGTGCGCCGACGGTCGCCGGCGTCGCCCGCCTGATCGACGGCACAGAGACCCGGGGCCGGGTCGTCCTGCAACCCAGGACGCGTCCCGAGGTGCTTCCGCTGTCGTTCGCCCAGCAGCGGATGTGGCTCCTCAACCGGATGCAGGAGGCGGGTCCTGGAGCCGCCGCTGCCTACAACCTGCCCATGGCGCTGCGGATCTCGGGCGAGCTGAACGTGGCGGCGCTCGAAGCGGCGCTGAACGACGTAGCTGACCGGCACGAGACACTGCGGACGGTCTTCCCCGACGTGGAAGGGGTGCCACGTCAGCGGATCCTGGAAGGCGAGGCCGCACACCCTCCGCTGACCGTGGTGGACACCGACGAGGAGCACGTGGAGGAGAGTCTCGCCGAGCGTGCGCGCCGCCCGTTCGACGTGAGCACGGACCTCCCCTGGCGGGTGACACTGCTGCGGATCACCCCGACGGACCATGTGCTGCTGATCGTGGCACACCACATCGCCTCCGACGGCTGGTCGATGGGCGTACTCGCCCGCGACATGGAAGCTGCCTACGCCGCACGGAGCGCCGACGCGGAACCCGGCTGGGACGCCCTGCCGGTGCAGTACGCGGACTACGCGCTGTGGCAGCGCGAGGTGTTGGGCGAGCTGGAGGACGAGGAGAGCCTGGCCAGCGCCCAGTTGGGGTACTGGCGTGAGGCACTGGCGGGCGCGCCGCAGGAGCTGACCCTGCCCGCCGACCGTCCTCGCCCCGCCGTCCCCTCCTTCCGCAGCGGTTCCGTGCCGATGGGAGTGGATGCCCGTACACACGCGCGGCTGGTGGACGTGGCGGGACGTGGCCGGGCCACCATGTTCATGGTCGTGCACGCTGCCATGTCGGTGCTCCTCTCGCGCATGGGCGCGGGGGAGGACATCCCGTTGGGCACCCCGATCGCCGGTCGTGGGGACGCGAAGCTGGAGGACCTGGCCGGGTTCTTCGTCAACACCCTTGTCCTGCGCGCGGATCTGAGCGGTGATCCGTCGTTCGTGGATCTGCTGGAGCGGGTGCGGGAGACGGACCTGGCGGCGTACGCGCATCAGGATGTGCCGTTCGAGCGCCTGGTGGACGAGCTGAACCCGACCCGTACGATGTCGCGCAACCCCCTCTTCCAGGTCATGCTCGCGCTGGCGAATGTGCCGGAGGCGGAGTGGGAACTGGCGAACCTTCGCGTACAGCCCGTGCGCTCGGTATCGGAGCCCCCGGCGAGGTTCGACCTGTCGGTGACCCTGGGCGAGCGTTATGACGCGGAAGGCGCACCGGCGGGTCTCGGCGGCGGCATCCTGTACGCGGCCGACCTGTTCGACGAGGCGACTGCCCAGGCACTGTCCGACCGACTGGCCAGAGTGCTGGAGCAGGTGGCCGCCAACCCGAAGATCCGCCTCAGCGACATCGACGTACTGAGCCCGTCCGAACGGTCCTCCGTCGTCGAACTGTGGAACGACACGGCGCGGGCTGTGTCGGCGCGTACCGTTCCGGAGCTGTTCGCCGGGTGGGCCGCCTCGGCTGCCGACGCGGTGGCCGTGCGGTCCGGCGATCAGGCGTTGTCGTACGGGGAGTTGGAGGCGCGTGCCAACCAACTGGGCCGGTATCTGAGGGGCCTGGGTGTGGGGCGTGAGTCGCGGGTGGGTCTGTGCTTGCCGCGTGGTGTGGAGATGGTTGTGGGGATGCTGGGGGTGTGGAAGGCGGGTGGCGCGTATGTGCCGCTCGACCCCGAGTACCCGGTGGACCGGCTCGTGTACATGGTGGCCGACAGTGCGGCCACGGTGGTTCTGGCCACTGGGGAGACGGTGGCACAGGTCGCGGGTGACACGGTTCCCGTCGTTGCGTTGGATGCCCCGGCCGTCGCAGCGGCCGTCGCGGCGGAGTCGTCCGAATCGCTTGAGGTGTCTCTCGCGCCTGAGCAGCTCGCCTATGTGATCTATACGTCGGGTTCGACGGGCCGTCCCAAGGGTGTGGCCGTCGCGCATGGTGGTGTGGCGAATCTGGCGGAGGTGATGCGTCCCGTCCTCGGCGTGAGCCAGGGAACAGTGGCGTTGCAGTTCGCGTCGTTCTCCTTCGATGCGGCGGTGCTGGACGTGGCCGTCACGCTGGGCGGAGGCGGCACTCTTGCCGTCGCCTCCAGTGAGGAGCGGCTGGAGCCCCAGGCGCTGGCCGCGATGATCCGTGACGCCGGTGTGAGCGTCGCGAGTGTGGTGCCGTCCCTGCTCGGGGTGCTGGAGCCGGGATCGGTTCCTGGTGTGGAGAACTGGGTGCTGGGCGCGGAACGTCTCAGCGCGGACCTGGCGGCGAAGTGGCGGGCGCAGTCGAGGGTGTGGAACACCTACGGGCCGACCGAGGCGACCGTCATCACCACGGCGACGTTGCTGGCCGAGGGCATCACCTCCGACGATGCCCCGCCCGCGATCGGCGCCCCGATCGGCAATGCGCAGGTCTTCGTCCTGGACGATTTCCTCAAGCCCGCTCCCGTGGGTGCGGTGGGTGAGCTGTATGTCTCGGGTGCGGGTCTGGCGCGTGGTTACAACGGTCGCCCGGATCTGACGGCGGAGCGGTTCGTGGCCAACCCGTTCGTGTCGGGTGGGCGGATGTACCGGTCGGGTGACCTGGCCCGCTGGACGGCGGACGGTCTGCTGGAGTTCGCGGGCCGTGCGGACGAGCAGGTGAAGATCCGCGGCTTCCGCGTCGAGCCCGGCGAGATCGAGTCCGTGCTCGCCTCGCACCCCGACGTCGGCCAGGCCGCCGTCATGGTCCGCGAGGACCGGCCCGGCGACAAGCGGCTGACGGCCTACGTCGTCCCCGCGGTGGACGATGAGCTGGACACCGCGAGGCTGCTGGAGTTCGCAGGTGAGCGGCTTCCGGACTACATGGTCCCGACGTCGGTGCTGACGCTCGACGCGCTGCCGCTGACGGTGAACGGCAAGCTCGACCGTGCCGTCCTGCCCGCCCCCGAGCTGTCCGGCCGAGCCGAGGGGCGCGGCCCCGAAACACCCACCGAAGTCGTGCTGGCCGGGCTGTTCGGCGAGGTGCTGGGCCTGGAGCGCGTCAACGCGGAGGAGTCCTTCTTCGAACTGGGCGGTGACTCGCTGCTGGCGATGCGCCTGATCGCGCGGGTGCGCTCTGTGCTGGACACGGAGGTGAGCATCCGGGAACTGTTCGGTGCGCCGACGGTCGCCGGCGTCGCACGAGCCATCTCGGACGGGGAGGGCGGCAGCCGGATCAAGCTCGTCCGGCAGAACCGTCCCGAGGTGCTTCCGCTGTCGTTCGCCCAGCACCGGATGTGGCTCCTCAACCGGATGCAGGAGAGCCCCGAGGCGGCAGCCGCCTACAACTTGCCTCTGGCGCTGCGGATTTCCGGGAACCTGGACGTGTCCGTCCTCACGGCGGCCCTGGGCGACGTGGCGGAGCGGCACGAGACACTGCGGACGGTCTTCCCCGACGTGGAAGGGGTGCCGCATCAGCGGATCCTGGAGGGCGAGGCCGCACATCCTTCGCTGACCGTGGTGGACACCGACGAGGCCACGTGGCAAGAGGCACTGGCCGCTGAGGCAGGCCGGGGCTTCGACGTGAGCACGGACCTTCCCTGGCGGGTGACGCTGCTGCGGATCACGCCGACGGACCATGTGCTGCTGATCGTGACGCACCACATCGCCTCCGACGGCTGGTCGATGGGCGTACTCGCCCGTGATCTGGAGACGGCGTTCGCCGCCCGCGACGCAGGCCGGGAACCGGACTGGGCGCCGCTCCCGGTGCAGTACGCGGACTACGCGCTGTGGCAGCGTGAGGTGCTGGGCGATCTGGAGGACGAGGAGAGCGTCGTCAGCAGCCAGCTCGGCTACTGGCGAGAGGCGTTGGCCGGTGCGCCGCAGGAACTGGTGCTGCCCGCCGACCGTCCTCGTCGCGCCGTCCCCTCCTTCCGCAGCGGTTCCGTGCCGGTCGGAGTGGACGCGGAGACGCACGCGCGGCTGGTGGAGGTGGCGGGGCGTGGCCGGGCCACCATGTTCATGGTCGTGCACGCTGCCATGTCGCTGCTGCTGGCCCGCATGGGTGCGGGCGAGGACATCCCGATGGGCACCCCGATCGCGGGCCGCAACGACGCCGAGCTGGAGGACCTGGCCGGGTTCTTCGTCAACACCCTTGTTCTGCGTGCGGATCTGAGCGGTGATCCGTCGTTCGTGGATCTGCTGGCGCGGATGCGGGACACGGATCTGGCGGCGTACGCGCATCAGGATGTGCCGTTCGAGCGCCTGGTGGACGAGCTGAACCCCGCCCGGTCGATGTCGCGCAACCCCTTCTTCCAGGTCATGCTCGCCCTCCAGAACGTGCCCGAGGCACGGTGGGAGCTGCCGGGCCTGGAAGTGAGCGCGGTGCCGCCTTCGGAGGCACCCCCGGCGAGGTTCGACCTGTCGGTGACCTTCGCCGAGCGTTACGACGCGGAGGGTGCTCCGGCGGGTCTCGGCGGCGGCATCCTGTACGCGGCCGACCTGTTCGACGAGGCAACCGTTCAGGCTCTCTCCGGCCGTCTGGCCAGGGTGCTGGAGCAGGTGGCCGCCGACCCCGATGTGCGCTTGGCGGATGTCGAGGTGCTGGACGAGGCCGAACGCACGCGGGTGGTGGAGGAGTGGAACGACACGGCGCGGGCTGTGTCGGCGCGTACCGTTCCGGGGCTGTTCGCCGGGTGGGCCGCCTCGACCCCCGACGCGGTCGCGGTACGGTCCGGCGATCAGGCGCTGTCGTACGGGGAGTTGGAAGCGCGTGCCAACCAACTGGGCCGGTATCTGACGGGCCTGGGT
Source organism: Streptomyces daliensis (assembly GCF_054782395.1). Taxonomy (NCBI): domain Bacteria; kingdom Bacillati; phylum Actinomycetota; class Actinomycetes; order Kitasatosporales; family Streptomycetaceae; genus Streptomyces; species Streptomyces daliensis. The sequence goes on from NZ_BAAGSO010000075.1 coordinate 13,566, forward strand.
GTGGGACGCGAGTCGCGGGTGGGTCTGTGCCTGCCGCGCGGCATCGACATGGTCGTCGGGATGCTGGGTGTGTGGAAGGCCGGGGGCGCCTACGTCCCCCTCGACCCCGACTACCCCGCCGACCGGCTCGCATACATGGTGTCCGACAGCGCGGCGTCGGTGGTTCTTGCCGTGTCCGGTACCGAGGACCGGGTCCCGGCCGGGGTCGCGGATGTGGTGCTGCTGGACGACCGGGACATCGCAGCGACCATCGGGTCGAAGGCGTCCGAGCCGCTTGAGGTGTCTCTCGCGCCTGAGCAGTTGGCGTATGTGATTTATACGTCGGGTTCGACGGGGCGGCCGAAGGGTGTGGCGGTCGCGCATGGTGGTGTGGCGAATCTGGCGGAGGTGATGCGTCCCGTCCTCGGCGTGAGCCAGGGAACAGTGGCGTTGCAGTTCGCGTCGTTCTCCTTCGATGCTGCGGTGCTGGATGTGGCCGTCACGCTGGGCGGAGGCGGCAGTCTTGCCGTCGCGTCGAGTGAGGAGCGGCTGGAGCCCCAGGCGCTGGCCGCGATGATCCGCGAGGCCGGGGTCCAGGTGGCCAGCGTGGTGCCCTCGCTTCTCGGGGTCCTGGAGCCGGGATCGGTTCCTGGTGTGGAGAACTGGGTGTTGGGCGCGGAACGTCTCAGCGCGGACCTGGCGGCGAAGTGGCGGGCGCAGTCGAGGGTGTGGAACACCTACGGTCCGACGGAGGCGACCGTCATCACCACGGCCACCCTCCTGAACGAGGGCATCACCTCCGACGATGCCCCGCCCGCGATCGGCGCCCCGATCGGCAATGCGCAGGTCTTCGTCCTGGACGATTTCCTCAAGCCCGCTCCCGTGGGTGCGGTGGGTGAGCTGTATGTCTCGGGTGCGGGTCTGGCGCGTGGTTACAACGGTCGCCCGGATCTGACGGCGGAGCGGTTCGTGGCCAACCCGTTCGTGTCGGGTGGGCGGATGTACCGGTCGGGTGACCTGGCCCGCTGGACGGCGGACGGTCTGCTGGAGTTCGCGGGCCGTGCGGACGAGCAGGTGAAGATCCGCGGCTTCCGCGTCGAGCCCGGTGAGATCGAGTCCGTGCTCGCCTCGCACCCCGACGTCGGCCAGGCCGCCGTCGTGGTCCGCGAGGAGCGTCCGGGCGACAGGCGGCTGATCGGTTACGTCGTCCCCGAGGCACAGGAGATCGACCAGCAGCAGCTCCGGGAGCACGTGGCCAAGACACTGCCCGACTACATGGTCCCGTCCGCGGTCATGGTTCTGGAAGCCTTGCCGCTGACGGCCAACGGCAAGCTCGACCGGACCGCTCTGCCGGTACCCGATCTCGGCGAACGGGTTTCGGGCCGGGCCCCGGAGACCGAGACGGAGAAGGCGCTGTGCGCGCTGTTCGCCGAGGTGCTCGACCTCGAACGGGTCGGCGTCGACGACAACTTCTTCGACGTGGGCGGCAACTCCACCCTGGCGATGCGACTGGCCGGGCGGATCAGGACGGAGCTGGGCGCCGAGCTGAGCATGCGTCAGTTCTTCGGCTCCTCGACGCCGCTCGGCGTGGCCCGGCTGCTGGAGGCGAAGGTGCGTCCGGAGCTGCGCCCCGTCGAGCACTCGGGCGACGTTCCTCTCACCGCGAGCCAGCGGCGTACCTGGCAACTCGACCGTACGTCGCCGGAGGCCGGTGCCCAGCAGCTCCCGCTCGCACTGCGGCTGGGCGGCGGCCTGGACGCGGCGGCACTGGAAGCCGCTCTCGGCGACGTGGCGGCACGCCACGAGATCCTGCGGACCACCTTCACCGAGGACAGCCACGGCAGCCACGGCAGCGAAGGTACCGACGGCACCGACGGCCACGCGGGCCCGCGTCAGCACGTACTGGACGCCGACGCCGAGGGAGCACGCCCCGCCCTGACCGTCACACCGGCGACCGAGGACGAACTCCCGGAGCTGCTGGCCGCCCACGCCAGGCACCGGTTCGACCTGACCACGGACACCCCGTGGAGCCAGCGTCTGTTCACGCTCTCGGAGACGGACCACGTGCTGTCCCTGGTGGTGCACAGGATCGCCACTGACGAGGCATCGCTGGACCTGCTGGTGCGCGACCTGGCCGCGGCGTACGGGGCCAGGAGCGAGGGCCGGGTGTCGGAACGGGCGCCGCTGCCGCTCCAGTTCGCCGACTACGCGCTGTGGGAGCGGGAGCTGCTCCAGGGCGAGGAGGACACGGACAGCCTGATCAGCGATCAGCTCACCTACTGGCGCAACACCCTGGGCGGCCTCGCCCCCGAGACCCCGCTGCCCACGGACCGCCCGCGGCCCGTGCGCCCCTCGCACCGCGCGGACTCCGTACCGCTGACGCTGGGCGCCGAGGCGCACGACCGGCTGATGGAGACCGCCGAAGAGCACGGCGCATCCGCCTTCATGGCGGTCCACACCGCGCTCGCCGTCCTGCTGACGCGGCTCGGCGCGGGAACCGACCTCACGCTGGGCACCCCGCTGCTGCGCCAGGACGACGAGGAAGGGCTCGACGGGGTGGTCGGCCCCTTCACCGACCGGCTGGCACTGCGTACGGACACCACGGGCGACCCCACGTTCGTCGAGCTGCTCGGCCGGGTCAGGGAGACCACCCTGTCCGCCTACGCGTACCAGGACGTCCCCTTCGAACGGGTGGTGGAGGAGCTGCCGCTCCCGCCGGCCACCTCGGCACACCCGGTGTTCCAGGTCATGCTGGAGGTGCAGGACGACATCGCGGAGAAGTGGGACACCTCAGAGCTCCCGGGGCTGGACACCACCCGGCTGCCCATGGAGGCCGACGTCTCTCCGACGGATCTCTCGTTCCACCTCACCGAGCGGCAGGAGGACGACGGCAGCCCGGACGGCATGGACGGAACCCTGCGGTATGCGACGGAGCTGTTCGACCGCGACACCGCCGCCGCGCTCGCGCAGCGCCTCGTCCGAGTGCTGGAGCAGGTGGCGGAAGACCCGCAGCTCCGGCTGAGCCAGGTCGATGTCCTGCTGGGAGAGGACGAACACCGTCGGCTGGTGGAGACCGTCGACGACACGGCGGCCGGGACTCCGGAGGGCACGGTCGTCGAGCTGCTGTCCCAGCAGGCGGCCCGCACTCCCGGGGCCGTCGCGGTCACCTCGGCCGAGGGGACGCTCGACTACCGGGAACTGGAGGCCGTGACCGGCCGGATCGCCCGCCACCTGAACGCGCTGGGAGCCGGTGCGGAGGACACCGTGGCGGTGGCGCTGCCACCCACCACGGCACTGGTCACAGGGCTGCTCGGCGTGCTCAAGTCGGGCGCGGCGTTCCTCCCCGCCGACCCGGAAGGGTCGTTGGAGAGCATCCTCTCCGCCCCCGGCCGCCCGGCCGCACTGCTGTGCACGGCGGCCACGGCAGCGCTGCTGCCCGCGGGAAGCACGGTTCCCGTCGTCCTGCTCGACGGACCGGACGGCGCCGTCGTCAGCGGTTCGCCGCGGCAGAAGGTCGCAGGGCACGGGCAGGGCGCGGGACAGGTCCCGCTCCCCGGCAACGCGGCTCTCGTGTACGACGCGACGACACCGGCGGGCGGCACGGCCGGCGCCGTCGTCGAGCACACCACGCTGACGAGCCAGGTGGCGCACCGGATGCACGGCCTCCCGGCGGGCCGGGCGGCGACCCTGGACGCACGGGCCCCTGTTCCCGAGCTGATCACACCCCTGCTGGCGGCACTGTGCGCAGGTGGCGGAGTGCGGTTCGGCGTGCCGGACCAGGAGACCGCGGACTCCTCCGCGCAGGCCACCACGTCCCCCACCACGTCCCTGCTCGTCACCACGCGCGACCGGCTGGCGGCCCTCGAAGAGCACCCGGCGGGACCGCTGCCGTTCGCGGAGGTCCTGGTCGCGGACGGCGCGCAGGTGACCGTCGACGACCTGGCCGAATGGCAGCGCCACCGTCCGGACGTGCCCCTCGTGAGCAGCTACGGAACAGCGGAGACCGCGACGGCGTGGCTCGACCAGCGGAGCGGGTCCGGACAGCTCCTGCCGACGGAGACACCTACGGGGCGGCCGGTGCGGAACACCCGCGCCTACGTCCTGGACGACCTCCTGCGCCCGGTGCCGCCCGGCGTCGTCGGCGACCTCTACGTCGCCGGGTCCGCGCTGGCACGCGGCTACCTGGACGCGCCAGGGCGGACCGGCGAGCTGTTCGTCGCCTGCCCCTTCGGCCCGGACGGGGACCGGATGCTGCGCACCGGCGAGCGGGCGAAGCGGACCACCGCCGGTCTGCTGACGGTGCGCGGCGCCGCGCACCAGGACGAGCAGGCGGGGGCAGGACTGCGGACCGTCAGGAACCGCGACGACCTCGAAGTGCTGCTGCCGCTGCGCTCCGAGGGCAGCCGCCCCCCGCTGTTCTGCCTGCACCACAGCACCGGCCTGAGCTGGGGCTACGCCGCGATCCTCCCGCACCTGCCCGCGGACCAGCCGGTCTACGGGATCCAGGCCCGCGGGCTGGGCGGCCCTGAGCACCTGCCGGGGACGGTCGAGGAGATGGTGGCCGACTACGCGGAGCAGATCCGTTCGGTCCAGCCCTCCGGCCCGTACCACCTCCTCGGGTGGTCCGTGGGCGGAGTGATCGCCCAGGCGCTGGCCACCAGGCTGGAGGAACTGGGCGAAGAGGTGGCACTCCTGGCGCTGCTCGACGGCTACCCCGGAGTCCTGGGCAGGTCCACCTTCACCGGGGCCGAGGACCCCACCGGGGGAGCCGGGGCCGGAGTCGGAGCCGGGGACGACACCGCAGGGGAGATCCGCGACTTCCAGACCTCACCTGGCGAGGGCGCGCCCTTCCCGATGGGGGTGAGCGGTCCCGTCGTGTCGAACATGCAGGAGATCATGCGGAACACGGTCTCCCTCGCACAGGACCACACACCGCGCACGTCGCGGGGCGACATCACATTGTTCGTCGCGACCGAGGACAGGCCCGCTGACCTGCCGGTGCCGGAGGCCGTCGCGACCTGGAAGCCCTACACGGACGGGGAGATCATCACGCACGAAGTGGCCGTCAACCACAACGACATGCTTCAGGCGGCTCACCTGTCGGGCATCGGCCGCATCGTGGCGGAAGCCCTGCGGGGGTCCGGCCAGTCGTGAAGCGGCCCGGCGGGTGCGGTGGACACCGCACCCGCCGGGCGCGGCCCGTGAGAAGCGGAGCCGGAATTCTTTCCTCTGGTTCTCCGCTCCTCACGCACGCGAGGAAGCGCGCGAGGAATGGAGCGCGAAATTCCATATGCCGGGGGAAAAGCGTCCGGGACCGCTTCGGATGGACGCCGTTGACACGCTCAGGGCGCGATCTGAGAATCGTTCGTGGCCTGGTTATTCCACGTCGAACGGCCCGGGAGTGCGGTGATTCCCCTGCCGGTGGCCACGGACGCGAAGAAAGGCCGAAAGGGGCCCACGAATGACAAGACCAGCAGACCCTCCTACGCGCAGGCACCGGGGCGGCGTCAAACCGTCGGACCTTCCCGTGCACCAACAGCGGATCAGGCAGGACCCCTTGCCCGAGCTGAGCCGGATGAGCGTGGAGACCCCGCTCGCCGCGGACTCGGGCCCCGGCATCAACGACTGGGTGGCCACAGGCCGTGAGGAGGTCCGGTCCATCCTCGCCGACGAGCGGTTCAGCACCCGCCCTCCCGCGGACAGCGACGAGGACTCGCGGCAGCTGACCCAGATCGGCAACCCCCTCCAGTACGACCCGCCCGAGCACACCAGAATCCACAAGATGCTGCGCCCGGAGTTCACCCTGCGACGGATACGCAGGATGGAGCCCCTGATCGAGAAGATCGTGGGGGACAGGCTGGACGTCATGGAGCGGGCCGGTCAGCCCGCCGACCTGATGCGGCACTTCGCCTGGCCCGTACCGGGCCTGGTCGGCTGCTCGCTGCTGGGCATCCCCCGCGACGACCAGCCGGACCTGGCGCGCAACATGGACCTGAGCCGTCGCACCGACCGCCCGCGCAAGCTGGTGCTGGCCGCGGCGAACGCGTTCGACGGGTACCTCACCCGCTTCATCGCGCAGAAGCGCCGCGACCCCTCAGCCGACGACCTGATCAGCACGCTCATCAGGAACTACGGCGAGGAGGTCGAGAACAAGGAACTGGTCGGCTTCTGCGCCTCCCTCCTGGCCGCCGGCCTGGAGAACATGGCGGGGATGCTGGGTCTGGGCATGCTGGCGCTGCTGGAGCACCCCGACCAGCTCGCGCTGCTCAGGGAGCGCCCTGAGCTGATGGACCAGGCCGTCGAGGAGATGTTCCGCTACGTCGCCGTCGTCCCCATCGCCTCACCCCGTACCGCGCTGGAGGACGTGCCGGTCGGGGACCGTGTGATCAAGGCCGGGGAAATCGTCTCCTGCTCCCTGCTCGCGGTGAACCGCGCCCAGGACCCCGACGCACCCGCGGACGACTTCGACATCACCCGCGAGAACAACAACCACATGGCGTTCGGGCACGGAGTCCACTTCTGCACGGGAGCGGCACTGGCCAGGATGGAGATGCGGCTGGCCGTGTCCGCGCTGCTGGACCGGTTCCCGGAGCTGCGGCTGGCCGTGCCGCCGGAGGAACTCCGCTTCCGGCCGCTCACGCTCGCCGCCTACGGCGTCGAGAGGCTCCCCCTCGCCTGGTAGCGGACGGCGGACGGCGGAGGGCTGACGACGCAACGGGCAACGGGCAACGGCGCGGAGACTGCCGAAGGGGGAACGTGACATGCCGGACCCGCTGGAAGGACGACGGGACGCGGACGGGCGCACGTCGCCCCTCGCCCGCGTCCCGTCGGACGGCCGAGCGCCCCTCGACGGCGCCGACGGACCGGGCCGCCACGACTGGGTGGCCACAGGGCGTGACGAGGTGCGGGCGGTCCTCGCCGACGAGCGGTTCAGCACGCGCCCTCCCGCGGACACCGACGACGACGCTCGCGGACTCTCCCAGCCGGGCAACCCCCTCCAGTGCGATCCGCCCGAACACACCCGGCTCCGCAGGATGCTGACGCCGGAGTTCACGCTGCGGCGCGCCCGCGGCATGGAGCCCCTGATCGAGCGGATCGTGGAGGAGCGGCTGGACGTCATGGAGCGGGCCGGCCGGCCCGCCGACCTGATGCGCCACTTCGCCTGGCCCGTGCCGGGCCTGGTCGGCTGCTCGCTGCTGGGCATTCCCCGCGACGACCAGCCGGACCTGGCGCGCAACATGATCCTCAGCCGCCGCCCCGGCCACCCCCGGAAGCTGATGCTCGCCGCGGGGAACGCGTTCGACGGATATCTCACCCGCTTCGTCGCGCGGAAGCGCCGCGATCCCTCGGCCGAGGACCTCATCAGCACGCTGATACGGGAGCACGGCACCGAGGTCGACGACGCGGAACTGGTCGGCTTCTGCGCCGCACTGCTGGCCGCCGGCCTGGAGAACATGTCCGGAACGCTGGGCCTGGGCACCCTGGCACTGCTGCGGCACCGGGACCAGCTCGACCTCCTCCGCCGACGCCCCGAGCTGATGGACCAGGCCGTCGAGGAGATCCTCCGCTACGCGACCCCCGTGCCCATCGCCTCGCCGCGCACGGCCCTCGCGGACGTGCCGGTCGCGGGGCAAGTGGTCGGGAAGGGAGAGATCGTGGCCTGCGCCCTGGCCGCGGCCAACGGTTCCAGGGCGCACAGTGCGGAGCCGCAGGACTTCGACATCACCCGTGAGAACGCGACGCACGTGGCCTTCGGGCACGGCGTCCACTTCTGCGTCGGTGCAGCGCTGGTGAGGTCGGAACTGCGGATCGCCTTCGCGAAGCTGGTGGACCGCTTCCCCGGTCTGCGGCTGGCGGTCCCCCCGGAGGAACTGCTCTTCGTGTCCGCTCCCCAGCGCGGGGTGGAGGCGCTGCCCGTCACCTGGTGAACGCTCCGGCGAGCACGCGAGCAGCGGGGGAGAGCTGGTAGTGGGAATTCTTCAGCGCGCCCGGGAAAGGCCGCCGCTGTCCCGGAAATGGTGTTCTTGACAGGGGTTCGGCGCGATTTCACACTCGTCTGTGATGTGAATTCCGGGTGGGAGGGTTCGGCGGGCACGGTGTTTCCCCGCCGAGCGGAAAGGGTGAAAGGTCGACGCATGTCGAAGGCATCAGAAATTCCCGTGCACAAGCGCCGGATCGGATTGGACCCGCTGCCTGAGCTGAGCCGGATGAGTGTGGAGACCCCGCTGACCGAAGATCCGGAGCCCGGATTCTCCGACTGGATCGCCACCGGCCGTGACGAGGTCCGCGCGATCCTCGGCGACTCCGAGCGGTTCAGCACCCGGCCGCCCACGGCGAGCGCGGTGGACTCCCAGCAACTGGTGGAGCCCGGCAATCTGTTGCAGTACGACCCGCCCGAGCACGGCCGCCTCCGGAAGATGCTGACACCGGAGTTCACGGTGCGCCGGATGCGCAGGATGGAACCCATCATCGAGAAGATCGTGGCAGATCAGCTCGACGTCATGGAGCGCGCCGGCCAACCCGCCGATCTGATGCGGCACTTCGCCTGGCCCGTCCCCGGCCTGGTCGCCTGCGGACTGCTCGGCATCCCCCGCGACGACCTGGCGGAGCTGGCCCGCATCCTCGACGTGCGTGCCACCAGCCGCAGCAAGAAGAAGATGGTGGCCATCAAGGCGTTCGACCGCTACCTGGTCAAGATCGTGGAGCAGAAGCGGGCCGATCCGGGGGACGACCTCCTCAGCATGCTCATCCGCGACCACGGAACGGACATCACCGACCAGGAACTGGCCGGGATCTGCTCCTCCTTCATGGCCGCGGCCCTCGAAGGCTCCACCCAGATGCTCGGGCTGGGCACACTGGCCTTGTTGCAGCACCCGGACCAGCTGGCGCTGCTCAGGGAGCGCCCCGAGCTGATGGACCAGGCGGTGGAGGAACTGCTCCGCTACGTGGCCGTCGTATCCAACGCCTCCCCCCGCACCGCACTGGAGGACGTGCCCCTCGCGGGCCGCGTCATCAAGACGGGCGAGGTCGTCGCCTGTTCGCTCCTGGCGGCCAACCGCGCCGAGACACCCGGCGAGCCACGGGACACCCTCGACATCACCCGTGAGAACACCACGCACATGGCCTTCGGGCACGGCATCCACTTCTGCGTCGGAGCCTCGCTCGCCAGGATGCAGCTACGGATGGCCTTCGCGGGGCTCCTGGAGCGTTTCCCCGGCCTGGAGCTGGCGGTGCCCGTCGAAGAACTGCGCTTCCGGCTGTTCGCGCCCCAGTACGGCGTCGAAGCGCTGCCGGTTACCTGGTGAGGTGCCCGTGGGAGACGCCGAGAACCCGGTGGGAGACGCGGAGACCACCGTGGGGGACACGGGAATCAGGGTGGACCGCGACAGATGCATGGGGTCGGGGCAGTGCACGCTGTTCCTGCCGGATGTCTTCGACCAGTCGGAAGACGACGGAAAGGTCGTCCTCCTCGACACCGCCGCGTCGGACCCCGCGTCGGCCGCCGCGCTGCGTACCGCCGTCATGAGGTGCCCCTCCGGCGCGATCAGCCTGCGCCCGAGGGACAGCGGTGTGACGGCGTAACCCCGCACCCGCGTAACCCCGCACCCGCGCGGGGACACGGGAACAGCGACACGTACGGGAAGTGAACGCCCCGGCAGCCGGTGGACGGCCGCCGGGGCATCGCTGTGCCGTCATCGTGACGTTGCTGTGTCCTGGCGCTGACCGGCCCGCTCCGTGCGCCCATCGTTCCTGTTCAGCGGCTTACGGAGGCACCGCGGAAGGTGCTGCCGAGGGGTGCCCGGGGCCCTCCGTGCGGCCCCCTCGCCGATCTCGTGCTGGACACCGGCGCTTGTATCCGTCGTGTGACCGCGAGCCGCGTAGAACTTGGTCCCATGTTCACCACAAGCAAGCGCGGTAGCGCAAAGACCCTCCTCGCCGTCTCGGCTGTCTTCGTCGGCGCCCTGCTCACGGGCTGCTCGGACGACTCCTCGGCGGCGTCATCGGATTCGGACAAGAAGTCCGCGTCTCCGAAGAGCGGCTTCGACCAGGCACTGGAGCACGCGAAGTGCATGCGGGAGAACGGCGTTCCGGACTACCCGGACCCGAAGCAGGACGCCAACGGGCGCGTCAACATCAGCCCCGGCCAGGGTGTCGACCCCAGCTCCCAGGACTTCAAGGACGCCATGCAGGCGTGCCGTGACCTGGCACCGCAGGGACAGGGCGGGCAGAACGGCGGCGGCGACATCGACCCGGCCAAGGTCTCCGAGTGGGCCAAGTGCATGCGGGAGAACGGCCTGCCGAAGTTCCCCGACCCCGAGGTCAAGGGCAACGAGCTGACGATCAACGTCGCCGAAGCGGGCATCAAGCCGAACGACCCTGAATTCTCCAAGGCCCAGCAGGCATGCCAGGACAAGTTCCCCGGCGGCATGATGCGCCTTCAGGGCCCGGGGCCGGGCGGTTCTGAGTGACTCCCCCGGACGAGACCGATGAACTGCACCGGGCCGGTACATCGGCCGGCGCACTCGAACTTCACGAACCCGGTGAAGTGGTGAGTGGGACGTCGGCCGAAGGCCCCGGTGCCCTGGTCGCGGCGGGCGGTGACGGCGACGGCGACAGCACGGAGACGTCGTCGCCCGCCCGCCGCAGGCGCCGCCCGCTGCGTACCTCGCTGCTCGTGGTGGTGGCGATCGCCGTCGCCGCGGCGGCGGGCCTCGCCGCCACCGGCGCCCTCGGGGGCGACAGCACCGACTCGGCGAGCGCCGCCCCCTCCGGACCGCCCGCCACGACGAAGGTGAAGCGGACCACGCTCAGCAGCACGGAGACCGTGGACGGCAACCTCGGCTACGGCGACACCTCCACCGTTCAGGCTCCGGCCTCGTCCGGCTCGGAGAGCGGCGGAGGAAGCGACAGCGGGCAGTCCGCGCAGTCCCCGCAGAGCGGCCAGGCGTCCCAGGGAGACAGCTCCGGCGACAGCGGAAGCGCCGGGATCGTCACCTGGATGCCCAGCGAGGGCGACACCATCAAGCGCGGCGACGCCGTGTACAGCGTCGACCAGCAGAAGGTCCCGCTGCTCTACGGCTCCACGCCCTTCTACCGGACGTTGCAGTCGGGGGTCGAAGGCGACGACGTCGAGATCCTGGAGAAGAACCTCTCCAAGCTCGGCTACGACGGCTTCACCGTCGACGAGGAGTTCACCTCCGGTACGGCGGAAGCCGTGCAGGAGTGGCAGGACGACCTGGGCCGCGAGGAGACCGGGACGGTGAAGTCCGGTGACGCGGTGATCGCCGACGGAGCGAGGCGGGTGGCGGACACCAAGGCGTCGCCCGGCGGTGCGCTGAGCGGCGAGCTGCTGAGCTGGACCGCCACCGAGCGGGTCATCACCGTCGACCTGGACGTCGAGTACGAGGACTCGGTGAAGAAGGGGACCAAGGCGTCGATCACGCTCCCCGACAACTCCTCGGCGGAGGCCGAGGTGACCGACGTCGGCACACCCACCACACCCAAGAGCGACAGCGAGTCCAGTGACTCCGGCGAGTCCGAGGACTCCGACACGCCCACGTTGCCCGTCGAGCTGAAGGTCGACGACCAGAAGAAACTGGGCAACTACCAGGCCGCTTCCGTCGACGTGGAGCTGAAGGACGAGACACGTGAGAACGTGCTCGCGGTGCCGATCAACGCACTGGTCGCCGAGGGCGGCGGCGGTTACGCCGTGGAGGTCGTGACCTCGAAGGGGTCCGAGTACCGGCCCGTCAAGGTCGGCCTGTTCGCCAACAGCCTCGTCGAGGTGTCGGGGAAGGGCATCACCGAGGGACTGGTCGTGGGGGTTCCCAAGTGACCGTCCAGTCCCACCCGGTCGTCGATCTGGCCGGGGCGTCCAAGACGTACGGAGATGTCACCGCTCTCAGGTCGGCCGACCTGCTCATCCGGCCGGGCGAACTCCTCGCCGTGGTCGGGCCTTCGGGCTCGGGGAAGTCCACGATGCTCAACATCATGGGCACCCTCGACAGGCCGTCGTCGGGCAGAGTGCGGATCGCGGGGCACGACATCGACGCGCTCAGCGACCGCGAGCTGTCCGCGTTGCGCGCGGGCACCATCGGCTTCGTCTTCCAGCAGTTCCACCTGTCCTCCGGCGTACCGGCACTGGACAGCGTGGCTGACGGGCTGCTCTACAGCGGGCGGCCCAGGAGCGAACGGCGCAGGGTGGCCGAGCGGGCGCTGCGCAGGGTCGGCCTCGGCCACCGGATGTACCACCAGCCGCACCAGTTGTCCGGCGGCGAGAAGCAGCGGGTGGCCATCGCGCGGGCCGTGGCGGGCGATCCCCCGCTGCTCCTCGCCGACGAGCCGACCGGAGCGCTCGACTCCCGCTCGGGCGCCGTGGTGATGGAGCTGCTGCACGAGTTGCACGAGTCAGGGACGACGGTGGTGGTCATCACCCACGACCGTGACATCGCGGCGTCACTGCCCCGCGAGGTCCGGCTCAAGGACGGCAAGATCGAGCATGATTCGTCCCTGGGTGCGGCATCCACTGCTCTTGTGCCTGAGGAGGCCTTACGATGACCGCGCCGCAGACGGCGACGAAGGAGATAGCGGAGAGGGAGCAGCCGGCGCTGCCTCCGCCGCCCCGCCCCAAGTCGGCCCGCATGGGGCTGGCGGACGTGGTGCGGGTGGGAGGTTCGGGTCTGCGGTCGCGCCCGATGAGGGTCTTCCTCTCGGCCCTGGGCATCGCCATCGGCATCGCCGCCATGATCTCGGTGGTAGGGATCTCCACCTCCTCCACCGAGGACCTCAACCGCAGGCTCGCAGCGCTGGGCACCAACCTCCTCACCGTCCTGCCAGGTACCTCCTTCGGCGGGGACGCCGCCCATCTGCCCAAGGAATCGGTGCAGATGATCGGCAACCTTCCCCACGTCGAATCGGTCTCCGCCATTGGCGGCACCAGTGCCAAGGTCTACCGCAACGATCACATTCCGACGCAGGAGTCGAGCGGTCTGACCGTCAGCGCCGCGCGTACGGATCTGCCCGCTTCCGTCGGTGCCGAGGTGGTCGACGGCCGCTGGCTGAACAACGCCAACAGCAAGTACCCGGCCGTTGTTCTCGGGTCCGTCGCCGCCAGCAAGCTCGGCATCCACGAGGCGGGGCCCGACGTCCGGGTCTGGCTCGGCGACGAGTGGTTCACCGTCGTCGGGGTCCTCGCCCCCAACGAGCTGATCCCCGACCTCGACTCGGCCGCCCTCGTCGGCTGGGACGTCGCCGAGGAGCGTCTCGACTTCGACGGCTATCCCAGCACCATCTACACCCGTGCCGAGGAAGCCCACGTAGAGGACGTCCAGGAGGTTCTGGGAGCCGCGGCCAACCCCGAATCGCCCAGCGAGGCCGACGTGTCCCGCCCCTCCGACGCGCTCGCCGCCAAGCAAGCCACCGATGACACCCTCAGCGGTCTCCTCCTCGGCCTCGGTGGCGTCGCGCTCCTCGTCGGCGGTGTCGGTGTCGCCAACACCATGGTGATCTCGGTACTCGAACGCCGCGCCGAGATCGGCCTGCGCCGTTCCCTCGGCGCCACCCGCGGGCAGATCCGCACCCAGTTCCTCGCAGAGGCTCTGCTCCTGTCGGCACTGGGAGGCTTCGGTGGAGTGCTCCTGGGAATCGGCGTGACCATCGGCTACGCCACCTATCAGGACATGGCCGCCGTCGTCCCGCTGTGGGCCATGGCGGGCGGCATCGTCGCCACCCTCCTCATCGGCGGGCTCGCCGGCTTCTATCCCGCGGTACGGGCCGCCAAGCTCCCTCCCACCGAGGCGCTGGCCACCACCTAAGGACCGCACCACAGAGAAAAGGTGTCCCCGCTGCTCCCCCCGGCAGCGGGGACACCGCTGTGTACGCGGCCGGTCGGCAACCCCGTGTCCGGCACCGCAGTGGTGCTCGCGCATTCCCACTCGTGCCGCCGTCTGTCCAAGTGCGGGGAACGACCAGTTGGACAGGGATGCCCGAGGAAGCGTGGTCTGCTCTCATGGTTACCGCCACCGGTGGCATCCAGTGCCGGACAGCCGACGTCGGACAGCTCGTGCGACGTGACGGCAAGATCGGTACAACGCGGATCCGGACCCCACAGGGACGGGAGAGGCCCGGCCTCTCTGGACCTGGCGTCGGGGAAAGGAAAAGATGGGGTAATGGGGCCCCGTCCAATTGCATGGACCGGCCGGTTGGACAGCGTTGTACGGGGAGTTCATCCGTGTAATTCTTGGCGCTGGCACCGAGTGACTGATAATTCCTGATTTCCATTAATCAATGCCGCAGGGGGAATTCCATGACCGGAGAGAGCCCCGTCGGGGCAGGGATGACGCCTGACGGTGCGGTGCCGCGGCTGAACAGGACGGATCTGCACGCGAGTGTCTCCGATCCGGTCCTGGACACCATGAACTTCCTCAACGAGGTGACCCTGCGGTACCCGGAGGCGATCTCCTTCGCCCCCGGCCGCCCGTACGACGGGTTCTTCGACACCGAGCAGATCTTCGCCTACCTCCGCAGATACCTCGACCACGAGGCCGAGCAGGGCCGTTCGCCTGAGCAGATCCGCACGCTCATGTACCAGTACGGGCCCACCGCGGGACAGGTCCGCGAGATCATCGCCGACTCGCTCAGGGTGGACGAGCAGATCGACGTGCCGGCCGAGTCCCTCGTGGTGACCGTCGGCGCCCAGGAGGCCATGCTGCTCGTGCTGCGCGCGCTGGTCACGGGCCCCGAGGACGCGATCCTCGTCTCCAGTCCCTGCTTCATGGGCATCACCGGCGCCGCCCGCCTCCTCGACATCCCGGTGACACCGGTGGAGGAGGGCGAGGACGGCTTCTCGGTCGCGGTCCTGGAGGCGGCGATCGAGCGGGAGAAGGCAGGAGGACGGCGTCCCCGCGCCTTCTACGTGATCCCCGACCACTCCAACCCGTCGGGCAGCACGATGGGCCTGCGGGCCCGCGCCGAACTGCTGGACTGCGCCGCGCGGCACGACATCCTCGTCATCGAGGACAGCCCGTACCGGCTGGTCAGCCCCGGCGCGCCGCTGCCGACGCTGAAGTCGCTCGACCGGGCGCGCCGGGTCGTGCACATCGGCTCCTTCGCCAAAACGGTCTTTCCCGGCGCCCGCCTGGGCTTCGTGGTCGCGGACCAGCCCGTCGTGGACGGGCCGACGGGCCGTACCACCCTGCTCGCGGACGAACTGGCCAAGATCAAGAGCATGGTGACCGTCAACACCCCGGCGCTGAGCCAGGCGGCGGTGGCGGGCGCGCTGCTGGCCGCCAACGGGCGGCTCTCGGAGCTGAACGCGAAACCGGCCGCGCACTACGGCGAGGCCATGCAGTCCACGCTCCGGCACTTGGACACTTGCCTTCCGGCCGAGCGCCGTGCGGCCCTGGGAGTCCGCTGGAACGAACCCACCGGCGGGTTCTTCCTGGGAATGCGGGTGCCCTTTCCGGCGGACAACGCGGCGCTGACGCGTTCCGCGGAGAACTTCGGTGTCATCTGGACACCGATGCAGTACTTCTATCCCGGCGGCGGCGGTCTCCGTGAAATCCGGCTGTCCGTCAGTTATCTGACGAACGCGGAAATCGCGGAGGGCGCCGCCAGGCTCGCCCGCTTCATCGAGGCGGAGAGCGAGCAGTGACGCACATTCTTTCCTCCGTGCCAAGCAGGTTCTCTTGAGAAAGGATGCTGAAGTGACCAGCGTCAGTGGCACACAGCAGCCGCGCAGCAGACGACGTATGTGGGGGTGGACTTTCCGATGACCGTCAGTGTGGAATCTCCGGATTTTCTGGATCCTGAATCTCTCGAAGCAGCAGGTCTGACGACCGAGAGCCGCACTCTGAGTGCGCTCGGCCGTCCCCGGATCATCGGTGTGGGCACGGCGGCCAGCCCGACGGTCTACACCCAGGAAGAAGTGCTCGACGCCTTCGGCATCAGCGACCCGCGCATCCGCTCGGTCTTCCTCAACAGCGCCATCGAACGCCGCCACCTCACCCTTCCCGACGTGGACGACAATGGTGAGCGCCTCTCGGAACCGCAGGGCGACCTTCTCGACAAGCACAAGCGCATGGCCCTGGAGATGGGCGCCGAGGCGCTGTTCGCCTGCCTCAAGCGGGCGGGCGCGGAACTCTCGGACCTGCGCCACCTGTGCTGCGTGACCTCCACCGGATTCCTGACCCCCGGCATCAGCGCGCTGCTGATCCGCGAGCTGGGCATCGACCGGCACTGCAGCCGCTCCGACATCGTGGGCATGGGCTGCAACGCGGGGCTGAACGCCCTCAACGTGGTGGCGGGCTGGTCCGCGGCCAACCCCGGCGAACTCGCCGTCGTGCTGTGCGTGGAGGCGTGCTCCGCCGCGTACGCGATGGACTCGACGATGCGGACCGCGGTCGTCAACAGCCTGTTCGGCGACGGCGCGGGCGCCATCGCGCTCATGACAGCGCCGGTCACGGTCCCGTCGGCCGTGC
The DNA here is from genome assembly GCF_054782395.1 of Streptomyces daliensis. Classification (NCBI taxonomy): domain Bacteria; kingdom Bacillati; phylum Actinomycetota; class Actinomycetes; order Kitasatosporales; family Streptomycetaceae; genus Streptomyces; species Streptomyces daliensis. The sequence goes on from NZ_BAAGSO010000075.1 coordinate 30,023, forward strand.
CCGAGGCCCTGTCAGCGGGCGGGTCCGGCACCGCAGGCGAACCGCTCAACGGTCAGGCGGCGGTCGCCGCGACGGAGTTCACGGAGATCCCGGACACCCCGGCGGGGGCTTCCGAGGGCCCCAGCATCCTCAAGTTCGCGAGCTGCATCATTCCCGAAGCGGCCGACGCGATGCGCTACGACTGGGACCGCGACCAGGGAAGGTTCAGCTTCTTCCTGGACCCACTGATCCCGTACGTGGTCGGAGCGCACGCCGAGATCGTCGTCGACCGGCTGCTCGCCGGCACCGGACTGCGCCGCAGCGACATCAGCCACTGGCTGGTCCACTCCGGCGGCAAGAAGGTGATCGACGCCGTCGTCGTCAACCTCGGGCTGACACGGCACGACGTACGGCACACCACGGGCGTACTGCGGGACTACGGCAACGTGTCCAGCGGCTCGTTCCTCTTCTCCTACGAGCGGCTCCTCGACGAGGGAGTCGCCCAGCCCGGTGACTACGGAGTGCTCATGACCATGGGTCCGGGTTCCACGCTCGAAACGTCGCTGGTCCGATGGTGAACCCGGAGGGTGCAATGGAGCACACGCTCACGCTGGAGATAGACGGGACCGAGCCGCTGTCGGCGGCATCGGTCAAGGCACTCGCGCAGCTCTGCGACAGCGCGGAGGACCAGGGCGGCTCCGGTGTCGTCACCGTGCACGTCACCGGGGCGCCTGACGGCACGTGGACCAGCGGGCTCGACGTCATGCTGGTCAGCAAGTGGGAACGCGCCCTGCGCAGGCTGGAGCGGCTCCCCATGGCCACCCTCGCGGTGGCGCACGGGGACTGCGGCGGCGCGGCGCTCGACGCCTTCCTGGCCGCCGACATCCGCGTGGCCGCCCTCGGTACGCGGCTGCTCGTCCAGAGCGACGGCTCGGCCACCTGGCCGGGGATGGCCGGGTTCCGGCTCGTCCAGCTCGCCGGTGCGGCGCGCACCCGCAGGGCCGTGCTCTTCGGGCTGCCGATCGAGGCACCCGAGGCGCAGGGGCTCGGCATCGTCGATGAACTCGTCGACGACCCGGCGAAGGCGGTCGCCGCTGCGGCCGGGCTGGTCAGCGGTCTCTCGGGCAAGGAGCTGGCCATTCGCAGGCAGCTCCTGTTCGACGCCACGACGACGAGCTTCGAGGACGCCCTCGGCCCGCACCTGGCCGCCTGCGACCGCGCGCTGCGCGTCGGCCAGGAGGTGTCATGACCACCGTTCAGCCTCCTCAGACACCCGTCGAGGGAGTCTGGCCGAGTCTGTACGAGGCCGCGGCGCGCGTCGACGGCCTGGTCGCCACGCTGCCGGCGCCCGGCGGACGCTCGCCGGAACAGCGCGCCGAGATCACCGAGGCGAAGGACGCGGCCCGCACCCAGCGGGTCCGCTTCCTCGCCGAGCACGTCGAGGCGGTCTACGACCGCCTCACCGAGGGACGCACCCGCAGTCTGCGCGTCGAGGAGCTGGTCGAGGCCGCGGCGGCCGAGTTCCCCTCCCTGGTGCCGTCGGCCGAGCGGCTGGCCTCCGACCGGAGCCGCCGCCAGGCCGACAAGGAGGGGTACGAGATCGACCAGGGGATCTTCCTCAAGGCGGTCCTCGGCTCCCCGGTGGCGGGCTCGCACCTGCTCGACTCCATGCTGCGGCCGACGCGGCGCGCACTGGAGCTGCTGCCCGAGTTCCGCAGGACCGGCGTCGTGGAGACGCCGTCGGTCCGGCTGGAGCGCTGGGACGGCGCGGCGTATCTGACGATGTGCCGCGACGACTGCCTCAACGCCGAGGACTGCCAGCAGGTCGACGACATGGAGACCGTCGTCGATCTCGCGCTGCTCGACCCGGACATCGAGGTGGGAGTGCTGCGCGGCGGCGAGATGACCCACCCCCGCTACCGCGGGAAGCGGGTCTTCAGCGCGGGCATCAACCTCAAGAGCCTGCACGCGGGCGACATCTCCCTGGTGGACTTCCTGCTCCGCCGCGAGCTGGGGTACATCCACAAGCTGGTCAGGGGAGTGCTCACCGAGCACGAGGGCGCGTGGCAGGCACGTACGGTCGAGAAGCCCTGGATCGCCGCGGTCGACACCTTCGCCATCGGTGGCGGCATGCAGCTGCTCTTCGTCTTCGACCACGTGCTGGCCGCCTCGGACTCCTACCTCACCCTGCCCGCGGCCCGCGAGGGCATCGTGCCGGGTGCGGGGAACTTCCGGCTCGGGCGGCACACGGGGCCGCGCGTCTCCCGGCAGGTCATCCTCCAGGGCCGCAGGCTCTGGGCGAACGAGCCGGACGCGCGCCAGGTGATCGACGAGGTGGTGGAGCCGGACGAGATGGACGCGGCCGTCACCAGGAGCGTGGAGCGGCTGCGCAGCCCCGCGGTCGTCGCCAACCGCAGGATGCTCAACCTCGCCGAGGAGCCACCGGAGGAGTTCCGGCGCTACATGTCGGAGTTCGCCCTCCAGCAGGCACTGCGCCTGTACGGGGAGGACGTCATCGCCAAGGTCGGCCGGTTCGCGGGGCGTTCCGCATGAGCGAAGCCGCCGCCCGGACGCGTGAGGACCGGGTGCGCCACGACCGGGTGCGTTACGAGAAGAAGGACCACGTCGCGCATGTGACGCTCGACCGTCCCGAGGTGCTCAACGCGATGGACCTGCGCACCCACGAGGAACTCGCGGGCGTCTGGGACGACGTGGAGGCCGACGACACGGTCAGGGTCGCGGTGCTGACGGGAGCGGGCGACCGTGCCTTCTCCGTCGGACAGGACCTGAAGGAGCGCGCCCGCCTGGACCGGGAGGGCGCGCCCCTGACGACCTTCGGCAGCCGCGGCCAGCCCGGCTGGCCACGGCTCACCGACCGGTTCACCCTCTCCAAGCCCGTGGTCGCGCGCGTCCACGGCTACGCACTGGGCGGCGGCTTCGAACTCGCCCTGGCCTGCGACCTGATCATCGCCTCTGACCAGGCCGTCTTCGGCCTGCCCGAGGCCAGGCTCGGGCTGATCCCCGGCGCGGGCGGCGCCTTCCGGCTCGCCCGCCAGATGCCCCAACGGGTCGCCATGGGCTACCTGCTGACGGGCCGTCGGATGGATGCCGCGACGGCACTGCGGTACGGGCTGGTCAACGAGGTCGTACCGGCCGGGGAACTGGACGAGTGCGTCGACGGATGGGTGGCGGACCTGGTCCGCAGCGCGCCGCTGTCGGTGCGGGCGATCAGGGAGGCCGCGCTCAAGTCCGTCGACATGCCGCTCGAGGAGGCGTTCACCGCCACCTACACCTGGGAGGAGCGCCGCAGGCGCAGCGACGACGCGGTCGAGGGACCGCGCGCCTTCGCGGAGAAGCGCGAACCGGTCTGGACCGGCCGCTGAGCACACGTACGCGGGTACGGCACACGCAGCAGAAGGGGGACGATCCGATGCCGGTGGCGCGGATCAACGGAATCAGCCTCGGCTACGACGACTACGGCTCGGGGGAGCCGGTGGTGATGGTCACCGGCACCGGGGCGCCGGGAAGGATGTGGCGCACGCACCAGGTGCCCGCGCTGAAGGCGGCGGGATACCGGGCGATCACGCTCGACAACCGGGGCATCCCGCCGAGCGACCTGTGCCCGGAGGGCTTCACCCTGGACGACATGGCGGCGGACGTCGCCGGCCTCATCGAGTACCTCGGGGTGGGGCCCTGCCGGGTGGTGGGCTTCTCACTGGGCTCGGTCATCGTGCAGGAGCTGCTGGTGGCCAGGCCGGAACTGGTGCGGGAGGCCGTGCTGATGGCGACCTGCGGGCGGGCCGACGGACTGATCACGGCCATGTCCGCCGCCGAGATCGAGCTGTGCGACAGCGGGGCCAAGGTCCCGCCGCGCTACGCGGCCTACATCCAGGCGCTCCAGAACCTGTCCCCGGAGACGCTCAACGACGAGACGAAGCTTCAGGACTGGCTCGACATCTTCGAGATGTCGGCGGTCGATCTCAGCTCCATCCGGGGCCAGCTGGGGCTTCAGGTGTTCGGGAACCGCCTCGCCGCGTACCGCGGGATCTCCTGCCCCTGCCTCGTCATCGGGTTCGGCGACGACCTGATCGTGCGCCCGCACCTGGCGCGGGAGGTCGCCGAGAGCGTCCAGGACGGCACGTACACAGAGATTTCCGGATGCGGTCACTACGGATATCTTGAGAAGCCCGAATCCGTGAATGCCGCGATCACCTATTTCTTCGGTATGCGGAGAACTTGAGCCGTCCGTCATGACGGGAAAGTCAACTGCCCGATTCTGAACGGGCGTTCAGGCGGCTGTCCCGTATTGCTGACCTTGTAGCCGTTCAGACGCTCGGTTATCGTGTTTCACGTCTTATCCCGCAAAACAGGAATGGTGGGAGTGGTCATGGCAAATCCGTTCGACGATGAAAACGGGACTTTCGTGGTGCTGGTGAACGACGAAAACCAGCATTCCCTCTGGCCCGTCTTCGCCGATACGCCGGCCGGTTGGAAGATCGTTTTCGGCGAGGACACCCGCAAGGCGTGCCTGGAGTACATCGAGGAGAAGTGGACGGATATGCGTCCGCAGAGCCTCATCGATGAGATGAACAAGCTAGAGACCGCCAGCTAGGCGAGCCCTCCCCGACGGTGACGACGAAACAGAGGTGGTATCTGTGGCCATGATGGGTGGCCCAGGGCCGATGATAATAAGAGGGGACGGGCCGGACTCCTCGATAACAAAACAGAAGGTCAAACCCGGTACTGCCAAGCGGATACTTCCGTACACCAGGCCGCACCGCCGCAGCATCGGCCTTCTGCTGGTCATCACCACGCTGAACGCCGGCTGCGCGGTTGCTCCGCCTCTTCTGCTCAAGTACCTCATCGACAGCGGAGTCCTCGCCCAGGACCTCTCCATCGTCGTGTGGATCGCGGTGGCCGTCGGTGTGCTGGCCCTCTTCGCCGCCGTCATCGGATTCGGGGAGGCGTGGTACTCGGCCAAGGTCAGTGAAGGGCTCATCTACAGTCTGCGTACGCAGGTCTTCAACCATGTGCAGCGCCAGCCGCTGGCGTTCTTCACCCGCGCGCAGACCGGAGCACTGGTCAGCAGGCTGAACACCGATGTGATCGGCGCCCAGCAGGCCGTGACGCAGTTGTTGTCGACGGTGGTTTCCGCAGGGCTGACCCTGCTGTTCATCCTGGGCACGATGCTTTACCTGTCATGGACGATCACCCTGCTTTCCCTGGTGCTGATGCCGTTCTTCATCCTGCCCGGCAGGCTGATCGGACGGCGAATGCAGCAGCTCGTTCGCCAGCACATGCAGATCAATGCCGAAATGGGCTCGATGATGCATGAGCGGTTCAACGTGACCGGGGCCCTGCTGGCCAAGCTCTACGGCCGCCCTGACACCGAGACGGGCCAGTTCTCGAAACTGGCGGCCCGCGGACGCGACATCGGCGTCCGGCACTCCGTCTCCATGAAGATGCTTTTCCTTTCGACGATGCTCGTCGGCTCACTGGCCACGGCAGCCGTTTACGGCGTGGGCGGCGCCTTCGCCATCAACGGCGCCTTCCAGGTGGGCACCCTGGTGGCGCTCGCCACGCTGCTCACCCGGCTGATGGCGCCCGTCGGCCAGCTCTCCAACGCGCAGGCCGACGTGATGACCGCGCTCGTCAGCTTCGACCGGCTCTTCGAGGTCCTCGACCTCAAGCCGCTGATCGCCGAGAAGCCGGACGCGGTGGCCCTGCCGTCCGCGGCCTCGGGCAACGGCTCGGCACCGGAGGTCGAGTTCGACGGAGTGTCCTTCCGCTATCCCAAGGCGGCCGACATCTCGCTGGCCTCCCTGGAATCGATCGCCGCGCCCATGCCGGAGCGCGACGACGACAACGCCTGGACCCTCCAGGACCTGAGCTTCACCGTTCCGGCGGGGAAGCTCACGGCGCTGGTCGGCCCGTCGGGTGCGGGCAAGACGACCATCACCCACCTGGTGCCGAGGCTCTACGACCCGGACGAGGGCACGGTGCGCATCGGCGGCAAGGACTTGCGGGACCTCACCCTGGCGTCGCTGAACGAGACGGTCGGCATGGTCACCCAGGACGCCCACCTCTTCCACACCACCATCCGCGAGAACCTCGCCTACGCCCGCCCTGACGCCACCGAGCAGGACATGAAGGAGGCGTGCAAGGCCGCGCAGATCTGGGACCTGGTCGACTCGCTGCCCGACGGTCTGGACACCATGGTCGGCGACCGCGGCTACCGGCTCTCCGGTGGTGAGAAGCAGCGCATCGCCATGGCGCGGCTCCTGCTGAAGGCCCCGCCGGTCGTCGTGCTGGACGAGGCGACCGCGCATCTCGACTCGGAGTCCGAGGCGGCCCTTCAGCGGGCTCTCAAGACCGCGCTCACGGGCCGGACCTCCCTGGTGATCGCCCACCGGCTCTCCACGATCCGGGACGCCGACCAGATCCTGGTCGTCGACAAGGGGCAGATCAAGGAGCGCGGAACCCACGAGGAACTCCTCGAACTGGACGGGCTGTACGCGGAGCTGTACCGCACGCAGTTCTCCCGCCAGACCCTGGGCAACGGCGACGGACCGGCTCGCGAGAAGGTCCCCGAGCCGGTCGGCCCGCCCGGTCACTTCATGGGCCCAGGACCTGGCGGTCCCGGTGGCCCGGGCCCCGTGTTCCACGGTCCTGGCCCTGGCGGTCCCGGCCCTGGCCCGGGTGTCTTCCACGGCCCTGGCCCCGGCGGACCCGGCGGCCCGGGTGGTCCCGGCCCTGGTCCGGGTGTCTTCCACGGCCCGGGTCCCGGCGGCCCAGGTCCCGGATGACGAGGGCACGGCCGTCGGGGTGAGCGTGAGCCCGCCGGCCGTGCGAGATCCCCGGCGAACAGAAACGCAGAAACGGTGTCCGCGACTTCCTCACGGAGGTCGCGGACACCGCGTTGTCGGCTGGTCCGCTTGGTCCGCTTGGTCCGCCCCCGGCGCCGCCCGGCAGCCCCGTCCCGGCCCGTCCTGTTCCGTCCCGCCCCGCGCTCAGGGCGCCTGGCTGGAGCCGCCCTGGACAGGCAGGTCGGGCAGCTCACGCTTCATGACCTTGCCCATGTCGTTGCGGGGCAGCGCGTCGAGGAACCGCACGGTGCGCGGCCTCTTGTGCGGGGCGAGCTGACGGGTCACCAGCGCGGTCAGCTCCTCCGTGTCGGGCGGGTTCGCCGGGTCGGCGGGGACGATCCAGGCGGCGACCCGCTCGCCCAGGTCCGGGTCGGGCTCCGCCGCCACTGCCGCCTCGGCGACACCGGGGTGAGCGAGCAGCACGTTCTCGATCTCGCCCGCGCCGATCTTGTAGCCGCCGCTCTTGATGAGGTCGGTGGCCTTGCGGCCGACGATCCGTACGTAGCCGTCCGCGTCCCGCGTGGCCATGTCGCCCGTACGGAACCAGCCGCCGTCGAACGCCTCGGCGGTGGCATCGGGCCGGTTGAGGTACTCGGTGAAGAGGTTGGGCCCGCGCACCTGGAGTTCGCCGACCGTCTCGCCGTCCTGGACCGTGACACGCTCGCCCGCGTCGTCGACGAGACGCACGTCCACGTCCTTGAGCGGCACCCCGACCGTGCCGGGGCGCGGTGTGCCGTCGGCGCGCACGCTGGTGTTCATCAGCGTCTCGGTCATCCCGTACCGCTCGATGACGTGCCGCCCCGTGGCCTCGGTGATCCGCTCGTGGTCGGGCAGCGGCAGCGCGGCGGAGCCGGAGACCAGCAGCCGCGCGCCCGACAGCGCCGACACCAGCGCGGGGTCCGACGCCAGGGCCTCCGCGATCCGGTGGTACATCGTCGGCACCCCGAACAGCATCGTGCCGCCCGAGGACAGCTCGCGCGCGACGCCCTCCGTGGTGAAGCGGCCCAGGTGGCGCAGGGCGCCGCCGCGCCGCAGCGGGCCCAGGACGCCGAGGATCAGGCCGTGGACGTGGAAGAGCGGCAGCGCGTGCACCAGCGTGTCGTCCTCCGTCCACCGCCAGGCGTCCTCCAGCGCGTCCAGGCTGCTGGCGATGGCGCGGCGGGAGAGGACGACGCCCTTGGGCGGACCCGTCGTGCCGGACGTGTAGACGATGAGCGCGGCCGATTCGGGCCCCGGCTCCGGCGGCAGCGACCACGCCGAGTCGGAGGGCTCGCCGGTGCCGGTGAGGTCGATGTCGGCGCGGGGGAGCGAGGCCAGCGCGTCGGGCAGTTCGGCGCCCGGCTCGGCCAGCACCAGGCTCGGCGCGCTGTCGGTGACGATGTGGGCGAGTTCGCGCTCACCGCTCTTCGGGTTGACCGGGACCGCGGGCACGCCCGCGAGCAGCGCGCCCACCACGCCGACGCACGTCTCCAGGCCGGGGGTGGCCCACACCGCCACGCGTCCGGCGGACTCGACGCGTGCGGCGACGTCGCCCGCGGCGGCGGCGAGTTGGTGGTAGCTGAGCTCGCGGTCGCCGAAGCGCAGCGCGGGGCGCGAGGACGCCGCGTGCAGCGCGGGGAAGAGCAGGGACACCCGGACTCCTTCGTGATCTCGTCTCTCGGGCCGTCAGCATCTCACTTGACGCACGGGCCGTGCCGGGGGAGGGGAGGAGTCGTCAAGGGTAAGGAAACTTTCCTAACCTCTTGACGCCGATAGTCAGGGTCCCTAACTTTCACGCCACTCCCGCATCACCCGGGAATGACATGCCCCCCTCATCGGCCTCACCCCCACCTTCCGCAGGAGGCATCCGTGCACCAGCACCTCAGCAGACGCCGCATCACCTGGCTCGCCCTGTGCGCCGCGACGCTCGCCGCGTTACTCCTCGCGCTCCCGTCGTGGTCCAGCGCGGGCGCGGGCGAGACCGCGGCGCCCGCCGCGCGCGGTGCCGACAGCGCCTCCGCCCGAACGGCCGCGCCCGCGGGCTCGGCCGTCGCCGAGAACGGGCAGCTCTCGGTCTGCGGCGAGCGACTGTGCAACGAACGGAACCAGGCGGTGCAGCTCAAGGGCATGAGCACCCACGGCACCCAGTGGTACGCGCAGTGCGTCACCGACGGGTCCCTCGACGCGCTGTCCCAGGACTGGGGCGCCGACGTCCTGCGCGTGTCGATGTATGTGCAGGAGGGCGGCTACGAGACCGACCCCGAGGGATTCACCCGTCTCGCCCAGCGCATCGTGGACCAGGCCATCGAGCGGGGCATGTACGCGGTCATCGACTGGCACCAGCTCACCCCGGGCGACCCGAACCGGAACACCGCCCTGGCCAAGCGCTTCTTCACGGACATGGCCGCGAAGTACGCGAACCAGCCCAACGTCTTCTACGAGATCGCCAACGAGCCCAACGGCGTCGCGTGGGCCGACATCAAGTCCTACGCCGAGGAGGTCATCCCGGTGGTCCGCGCCCAGGACCCGGACGGCGTGGTGCTCGTCGGCACCCGCGCCTGGTCCTCGCTGGGGGTCTCCGAGGGCGCCGACGAGCAGGAGGTCGTGAACAACCCCGTCGACGCCGACAACATCATGTACACCTTCCACTTCTACGCCGCCTCGCACGGCGAGGAGTACCTTGGCGCACTCTCCAGGGCGGCGGACCGGCTGCCCGTGTTCGTCACCGAGTTCGGCACCCAGAACTACGCGGGGGAGGGTGCCAACGACTTCGCCTCGGCGCAGAAGTACCTCGACCTGATGGCGGAGAAGGGCATCTCCTGGACCAACTGGAACTTCTCGGACGACGAGCGCTCGGGCGCCGTCTTCAAGCCGGGCACCTGCGACGGCGACCAGTGGACGGGAACCGGAGTCCTCAAGGAGGCCGGTGTCTGGATCCGCGAACGGATCAAGGGCTGACGGCTGACGGGCCGGCTGACAGGCCGGCCGACGGGCTCAGGTCACGTGCGGGAAGAGCGTCGTGAAGGACTCCGTCGCGTCCGTGAGGCCCCGCGCGAAGGGCGAGTCGAAGTGCCACACGAGGAAGAGGAGGAAGGCGATCAGCGAGGTGAAGAGGACCGCGAGCAGCAGTTCCCGCCCCGAGCGCTGGATCTGGAGCGTGAAGAGCATCCCGACCGCCACCGCGGCCCCCACGATGAGCCCCACCCACACCACGCCGGGCATCGTCGGCTCCGCGCTCGACGCGCGGTCCGTACGGGCCGCGTCGGCCTCGGCGACCTGGTCGATCAGTGAGGGGTAGGACTGCTCCTGCTGGACGGTGCTGGGCTCGAAGGAGACCACGTCGTGCCGGATGCGGTCCATCAGCTTCGCGCCGTGCTCCGTGACCTTGCCGTGCTCCGCCATGTACGGCCACTCCTTGTCGACGGTGTAGCGCACATAGGCGTCCACGTCGTCGCGGACGCGCTCACGGTCGGGCTTCGGGAGGACATCGGCGCGCTGGTGCACCTCGTACAGCGCCTGGGCCTCGGCCTTCACCGAGTCGTCGGCGATGTTGCGGGCCTCCCATACTCCGGCGATGGCGAGACCGAGCACGATCGCGTACACCACGCCGATCATCATGGTCATGTACTCGATGACGTCGGGCGTCTCGGACGGGTCGTCGTCCTCGCCCACGCGCCGCTGCCGCAGCAGCACGATGACGACGACGAACGCGCACGCGGCGAGCACCGCGAGGGTCAGAACCAGCCAGTCGGACATGGGCGTCTCCTGCGCCCTCCCAGGAGAGGGCTTGTGTACGGGGCCTGCGGCCGGGAACGGGGTCGGCGCCGGTCACCGGAGTGACGGCCCGGGAGGGAGCGGGGCTACGCGGAGGGCGGGGCTATGCGGAGGAGGCGGGGCCTCCGCCGCCCGAAGCGGTCCCGGAGCCGGAGCCGCCCGAGCCCGAACCGCCGCTTCCGCGGGGGCGCAGCGCGGCGGCGGCCAGCACGGCGGGGGCCAGGATGAGCAGGGTGCGGGTGACCATCGGGAGCCTGCCGCTCGGGCGCTCGTTGTCCGGCGTCACATGGGCCGGTGCGGGGGCTGCGGCCTCGGTGTGCGGCGGCTTCGGATCGTCCGGCTCCGGTTCGGGCTCCGGCGGCTCGGGCTCGGGCGCGCGGGAGGACGCGCTGGGCTCGGGCTCCGGTTCCGGCTTCGGCGGTACGGGCTTCGGCTCGGGCGCCGGGGCCTCGGAGCGCGCCGGAGGACTGCTCGGTTTGGGCGGCGGCGTGCTGCGCGGCGGCGGCGTGGGGGTGGGCGTAGGTGTGGGGGTGGGTGTGATCGTGGGAGTCGGCTCCGGCGGCGGGGGCGGACTGCTGCTCGGCGGGGGAGGCGGCGGCGTGGGAGTGGGCGGTGGAGTCGGCGTCGGCGGGGGTGGAGGTGGTGGAGGTGGTGGGGGCGGCGGACACCCGCAGCGGTGCCGCGTCACCAGATCCAGGCTCACCCCTGGAGCGCGCACGGACAGGGAGGCGCAGCCGCCGTGCCGGGCGTTCGCGCGGACCTCGGTCTCACCCGCCCGCACGGAGAGCCCGGCGCTTGCACCGGCGCGTGCCCGCTGGTTCTCCGGAGTGGCGAAGGGGGAACTGGGCACCGTGTCGGCCACGGCGGGCGCGGCGCAGATCATCGCGAGTGCCGTGCAGGCAAGGGCAGTTGCCGAGGTCTGTCTCCACCGGTGTCGTCCCGTCACGCGGTTGAGCATGCGCGGCTGCGGCGCGTTCCGGAAAGGCGTTCGGCCGATAATCGCTCGAAGTGCTGAACTCCGCGCTTCTGTTGATTAGGACGCGTCCTCGGGCTGAAGGCCGCGGGAGTGGCCACGTCCGCGTGGGGACGCGGTACACGGACGGAACTGCCGCACCCCGTAGAGGTGTTGATTCCCGGCGTCGCTCCCCCCGTCAGGCGCGGCGGGGAAGCGGCGTACAGGACCAAACGGAAGCTAGCGCACGGTGAGCCCGCCGTCGACGGTGAGAACGGTGCCGGTGGTCCAGCGTGCGTCTGCCAGGTAGGCGGCTGCCTCGGCGACGTCCCGTGGGGTGCCGATGCGGCCCAGCGGATAGGCGGCCTGGATACCGGCGTCGTGCGCCGCGCGCTGCCGCGGCGTCATCGGGTCGAGGTAGGAGCGCTGGTAGGTGGGGGTGTGGACAGCGCCCGGCGCGAGGGCGTTGACCCGTACGCCGTCGGCGCCGAGTTCGTTGGCCAGGGCCATGGTCAGGGAGTTGATGGCTCCGCGGGTCGCGGAGTAGGCGGCCGAGGCGCGGCCGGCCGTCATTCTGCGCGCCCAGTAGCTGCTGATGTTGATGATGCTGCCCTGGGCCCTGGTGAGTTCGGCGAGGAGCGCCCGGCTGAGCAGCAGCGGCACCTTGACGTTGAGGTGCAGCATGGCATCGATCATGTCCGGCGTGGTGTCCGCGAGAGGAGCGAAGTGCGCGGCGCCCGCATTGTTGACGAGCGTGTCAACGTGCTCGGTCAGCGCGCGGACGGCCTCACCGACCGCAGCTACGGCGCCGGGCTCGGCGAGGTCGGCGGACACGGTGTGGACGGCGACATCGTGCCCCAGGAGGGTTTGGCGGGCGCGGCCGAGTCTGTCCGGATCGCGTCCTACGAGGATCAGATCGGCGCCCCGTGAGGCCAGCGCTTCGGCGATGGCGTAGCCCAGGCCGTCACTTCCGCCCGTGACGACCGCGGTGTTCCCGCGGGACGGCACTTCTCCTGGGGGAGCCGGTGAGGGCGAGGTCATGGCTACCGCCTCTTTCTTCCAGCGAAACGGACAGGACTTGTCCGTTTCTTGAGGCTAACGGAACCGGACAGATCCTGTCCATTTCTGTGTACGGTGTGGCCATGAACGCACGACGACAGGCGGCGACCAGCGACGCGGCGGACCGGAAGGCGCCCCGCGCGGACGCCCAGCGCAACGCCGCGCTCGTCCTGGCCGGGGCGCGGCGCGCTGTCGCCTCCAAGGGGCTGGACGTCAGCTACCACGAGATCGCTCGCGAAGCGGGGGTGGGCGTCGGCACGGTCTACCGCCGCTTCCCGGAACGGGACCAACTCATGGCTGCCGTGCTGCGCGACATCCTGAACGAACTGGTCCGCACCGCCGAAGCCGCTGTGGAGTGCGCGGACCCATGGGAGGGCTTCACCCGGCTGTTCAGCGGTCTGGCCACCCGCACGGCGGAGAATGCGGGCCTGTCGGGAACGCTCGACGCACACGGCGGCCCCGACATCGCCGCGCTGCGCCATCGCCTCCTGCGTCTCATCCGGCAGGCCACCGAGCGCGCCCAGCAGGCCGGCACGCTCCGGGGCGACGTGGACTGGCATGACATCCCGTTCCTGGCCCAGGCCGCGGTCACGCCCGGATGCTTCTTGGGCCTGCCCGCGGACCCCGCCCGGGGACCCCGCACGCTCCGCGTCATCCTCGACGGGCTGCGCGGCTCCTGAGACGTCCCGGTCTCCGCCCGTCGGCCGGCGACCTGTGGAGTATCCCTTTGGCTCCGCGAACCTCGCCAAGCTCAGTTGTCAGGCACGGCCTAGGCCGTGTCGTCAAAATTTCGTCTGTGGGGCGGGGCCATGCACGCACATCTGCTGCGTTGTCAGTCGTCGGCGCAGCCCTCCCCCAGGCCCTGCGGGCTGGGAGGTGCCCCCGGCGCTCTCCTCCCTCCGCCTTGCATCTGCACGCACCTGACCCCGCCCCACACCGCCCTAGCGGGCGGAACGACGCTATTTTGACGACACGGCCTAGGCCGTTTCTGATGGCTCTTGGACGGTGTCGCGGAGCCATATGACGATGGCTGCTGTGGTGAG
>NZ_BAAGSO010000076.1:0-5215 GCF_054782395.1 Streptomyces daliensis
GCCAGGGCCGCCTGCGCCACCATGAACACCGTCACGCCCTCGGCACGCGCCACCTCCACCATCCGCTCGTGCACCTCGCCGGGTATCCGCACCGGCACGCGATGACCGGCGTGGCTCGCCACGGCCGGTCGCGGACGGTCGGTCGGCAGCGCCAACTCCTCCGGCGCACCGGCCAGCGCCTGTCGCCAGTACTCCACCTGGGCGGTCAGCAGACTGCCCGGGGCGGATTCCTCACCGAGCAGCTCCCGCTGCCACACCGCGTAGTCGGCGTACTGCACCGGCAACGGCTCCCACACCGGAGCCACACCCCGCAACCGCGCCTCATAGGCGGTGGAGACATCCCGAGCGAGAGGAGCCCGCGACCAACCGTCGAAAGCGATGTGGTGGACCACCAGCACCAGCACCTGCTCGTCCGCGCCGGACTGGAACAACCACGCCTTGATCGGCAACTCCGCCGACAGGTCGAACGCGTGCTTCGCGGCCTGTGCTGCGGCAGTCTTCAGCGCACCGGGCTCCACGTCGGTCAGCGTGATGTGCCAGTCGAGCTCGTCGGGGTCGAGGATATGCTGGTAGGACTGACCGTCAGCGCTCGGGAAGACCGTCCGCAGCGATTCGTGCCGCACGATCACGTCACGCAACGCCTGTTCCAGCACTGCACCGTCCACGCCGTGTATGCGGATCGGAGTGGGAATGTTGTACGTGGGGCTGGGACCCTCCAACTGGGCCAGGAACCACAGCCGCTGCTGCGCGAACGACAACGGCACCCGCCCAGGACGTGTTACGGCCCGCAACGGCATCCGTGCCTGGTCCGCGCTGTCGGCCAGCCGACCCGCCAACGCCGCCACCGTCGGCGCCTCGAACAGCGTGCGGACCTCGACCTCCACCCCCAGCACAACCCGGATCCGCGACACCAACCGCACCGCCAGCAGCGAATGCCCACCCAGAGTGAAGAAGTTGTCCTCCACCCCCACCGATGCGAGGCCGAGGGTGTCGGCGAACGCCGCACACAGCATCTCCTCCTGCACGGTCGCCGGAGCCCGCCCGGCACCGGTGACGTACTCCGGCGCCGGCAGCGCCCTGCGGTCCAACTTCCCGTTGGCCGTCAACGGCAACTCCGCCAGCGTCACGAACGCGGCCGGCACCATGTACTCCGGCAACCGGCCACCCACGAACGCACGCAACTCATCGAAGTCGAGACCGTCGGTGTCGACAGGCACGACGTAGGCAACCAGGCGCTTGTCTCCCGGGGTGTCCTCCCGGGCGATCACCGCAGCCTGCGTCACCCCCGGATGGGTCAGCAGAGCGGCCTCGATCTCACCCGGCTCGATACGGAAACCACGCACCTTCACCTGCTCATCCACACGACCAGCGAACAGCAACTGCCCGTCCGCACTCCACTTCACCAAATCCCCGGTGCGATACATCCGCTCACCGGAACCCGGACCGAACGGGCACGCCACGAACCGCTCACCCGTCAGTCCGGGGCGGCCCACATAGCCACGCGCCACACCCGCACCGGCCACATACAGCTCGCCCGCCACGCCGACCGGCACCGGACGCAGAGCCTCATCGAGCACATACAGCCGCGTGTTGGCGACCGGACCACCAATCGACGGCTCATCACCAGGCACGAGCGGCACCGACATCGACGCACACACCGTGCACTCCGTCGGACCATACGCATTAATCAGCCGTCGGCCCTCAGCCCACCGCTCCACCAACCCCGCATCCAACACCTCCCCCGCCGACACCAACGACGTCACCGAAGCCAGATCACCCGCCTCCAACGCCCCCAACACCACCGGCGGCAACGTCACATGCGTCACGCCCCGCTCCGCCACCAGCTCCGCCAGCCCGCCCCCCGGTAACACCTCCTCGGCCGACGCCATCACCAACGTCGCCCCCGCACACAACGTCACCCACACCTCCGACACCGCCGCATCGAACCCCACCGAGGCAAACTGCAACACCCGCGAACCACACCCCACCGCAAACCGCTCACCCTGCGCCGCCACCAGATTGACCAGCCCGCCGTGAGCAACCCCCACACCCTTCGGCGTACCCGTCGAACCGGACGTATAGATCACATAGGCCAGCCCCGCCGGATGGACCGCCACCTCGGGCACGGTCACGGGCTGCACCTCCAACAGCGCCGCCGTCACCGGATCATCAAGCGCCACCACCCGCACCCGCCCCGCCGGAAGCTCCTCCACCCCCTCCCCCGCACCCAGCACCAACCCCACACCACTGTCCGCAAGCATGTGCGCCACCCGCTCCACCGGCAGCCCCACATCCAACGGCAAGAACGCCGCCCCCGCCTTCAACACACCCAACATCCCCACAACCAGCCCACCCCCACGCGGCAGACACAAACCCACCACCGACTCCCCACCCACACCCCGACCCCGCAGAAAATGCGCCACCCGATTCGACCGCACATCCAACTCCGCATACGACAACTCCCCCTCCCCCGCCACCACCGCAACCCCCTCAGACGCCTCCCGCACCCGCCACCCGAACAACTCCACCACCGACACACCCGACACAACGACCGCCGTGTCATTCCACCCCGACACCAACAACTCACGCTCATCCACCCCCAACACATCCACCGAACCCAACGCCACCTCCCGACCACCGCCCAGAACAACAGAGAGCGCACCAACCACACCCTCCGCCGCCGTGCACACCATCCGACCCAACGCCCGCGCATCCAGACTGTCGACCGACAACACACTCACGTGCAGCCCCACGCCCTCGTCGCCCACCCCGACAGCCAAGGGGTAGTTGGTCTGATCCCGGCCGACGACCGTCCGGATCCCTTCGACCGAGCGCTCCTCGTCACCGGTCTCAGGCGAGGTGTGCCGATAGTTGAACAGCGAGGTGAACAGGGGCATGTCGGCGGCGACGCCGCTCGCCCGCTGGGCGATGGCCAGCGGAGCGTGCTCGTGCTCCAGCAGCGCCGCCAGTTGGTCCCGCATCCCCAGAACGGCGGCACGCACCCCGACGCCAGCGGTCCGCACCCGCACCGGCAGCGAATTCATGAACGGGCCCAGCACCCGGTCGGCGCCGGCACCCGCGTTCATCCGGCCAAGGAGCATGGTGCCGAACACCACGTCGTCCCGACCCACCAGGGCGGCCAGAACGCGCGCCCACGCCACGTGCAGGATGGTCGCCGGGCTGACACCCAGCTCCCGCGCCACCCGCCGCAACTCGACAACCACGGGTTCTGGCACGTACAGCACCTCACGGACCAGATCCGACCCGTCGCCGCGCACGTCCAACAGACCGTAGGGGGCGGTCGGCTCGGTCACATCTCCCAGGAGGTCGGCGAAGAACCGCTCGTGCTCGGACTTCGGTACCGTCCGCGTCTGGGCGATGAAGTTGCGGAACGGCAACGCGGGCGCCAGCTGGTCGGCCTCGCCGGACAACACCGCCCGCAGCTCCTCCATCAATACGTCCATGCCGACGTGGTCCTGCACCATGTGATGCATCCGCACGACGGCCAGCCAACGGCCCTCGGGTGCCTCCGCCGCGTGCAGATCCATCAGCGGGGCACGCCCCAGGTCCATTACCGAACCAGCGCGGGCCATCACGTCCCGGCCTGCCGCGGCTGGTTCCGTGCCTTCGACCTCCAGCGTGTGCTCGACGACGGGGAGCTCGGCCTGCCGCCACACCACCTGCACAGGCTCCCGCAAGCCCTCCCAGACGATGCCGGTGCGGTAGATGTCGTGCCGGTTCACCACCTGCTGCAAAGCGTCCGCGAACGTCTCTAACCGGGCACGGGAGTCGAACTCCATCACCCGCACAGTCAGATAGACATCTTCGCCTTCACCCGCCATGAGGTGGTGGAAGAACATCCCTTCCTGCAACGGCGCCAGCGGATACACATCCGCCACATTCGTCGCCCCGCCCTCGACCGACGCCACGACCCGGTCGATCTCCACCTGGTCCAACTCCACCAGCGGCAACATCTCCGGCGTGATCCGCTCGGCGTCTGCGGGGATCAGGTTCTCCGGCACCTCGACAGCACCGACGCCCGCCGCCCCTGCCAGGCCCGCAGGCGTCGGCGCCTCGAACAACGCCCGCACGGACACCGACACACCTCGGGCCCGCAGCCGCTCGACGAGTCGGACGGCGAGGAGGGAGTGGCCGCCGAGCTGGAAGAAGTTGTCGTCCACCCCGACCGACCCGAGACCGAGAACGTCGGCGAAAGCCGCGCACAGGATCTCCTCCTGCACGGTGGCCGGTGCGCGCCCGGATCCGGTAGCGTACTCCGGTGCGGGCAGCGCGCGGCGGTCGAGCTTGCCGTTGGCCGTCAGCGGCAACTCGGGAAGCGTGACGAACGCGGCGGGCACCATGTACTCCGGCAGCCGCGAGGCAACCACCTCCCGCAGCCCTTGCGGTTCCCGGCCGTTGGGAACCACGTAGGCCACCAGCGCATCCTCGCGGGCAATCACCACAGCCTGGTCAACCCCGGCATGGGTGAGCAGGGCGGCCTCGATCTCACCGGGCTCGATACGGAACCCACGCACCTTCACCTGCTCATCCGCCCGGCCGACGAACACCAACTGCCCATCGGACGTCCACTTGACCAGGTCCCCGGTGCGGTACATCCGCTCCCCGGAACCCGGACCGAAGGGGCAGGCCACGAAACGCTCACCCGTCAACCCCGGACGACCCACGTAACCGCGCGCCAGGCCCGCACCGGCCACATACAGCTCACCGGCCACCCCGACGGGCACCGGCTGAAGCCCGGTGTCGAGCACGAACATGCGGGTGTTGGCGATCGGGCGGCCGAAGGGCACCGCCCCCGGACGATCAGCATCGACCGTCTCCGCAGCCACCATCACCGTCGCCTCAGTCGGACCATAAGTGTTCACCAGCCGACGCCCATCCGACCAACGCCGCGCCACACCCTCACTGACCGCCTCCGCACCCACCAACACCGTCCCGACATGCGCCAGGTCGCTGGGGTCCAGCACCTCCAGCAACGACGGCACCACACTCGCCGCCCCCACACCCACCAACTCCCGCAACCGCCCCGGCTCTTGACGCTGCTCCTCGCTGGCGATCCATAACGTGGCACCCGAGGACAGTGCCACCACCACGTCCAGTACAGAGGCGTCGAAGCTGAACGAGGCGAACTGCAACACCCCCACACCCGGCCCCGCACCCATCACCGGAACAAACACCGACACCAAATTCGCCACCG
>NZ_BAAGSO010000076.1:5359-8397 GCF_054782395.1 Streptomyces daliensis
GCGAAGCCGGATCCAGCACCGCCCCAGGTGCCGCGTCGGAAGAGCCAGCCGACTCCTCCAACTCATCCACGCCAACAACCATCCCGACCCCGGCGTCGGCGAGCATGAACTCCACCCGCTCGGGCGGCAGCGACGCGTCCACCGGCACATACGCCGCCCCCGCCTTCCACACCCCCACAATCCCCACCACCATCTGCGGACCACGCGGCAACCGCAGCCCCACCACCGACTCCCCACACACACCCCGACCACGCAGCCAATTCGCCAACCGATTCGCCGCCACATCCAAATCGCCGTAAGACAGCTCCACACCCTCAAACACCACCGCAGCCAAATCGGGAGCCTCCACCACCCGCTCCGCAAACAACTCCGGCACCGTCGCGGTGTCCACCGGCACTGCCGTGTCATTCCACTCCGACAACAGCCGATCCCGCTCGCGAGGCTCAAGAATGTTCAACGCGCCAAGTCGAGTCTCGGAAGCTCCGTTCAACGTGTCGGACAGTGCCTCCAGCACGCTTCCTATCGCCGTGCGCAGCAAGTTGCACACAGCGGCCACATCAATCGGCTTGACGGCCTCCACACTGATGCTGAGTTCGTTCGGCCCAACGTCGTTGAGCGCCACGGTGAGCGGATAGTTGGTCCGCTCCCGTCGAGAAATATGCTGGATTCCCTCAAGCTGCCGTTGTCCGGTCGCGTCTGCCTGCTGAACGGTATGGCGGTAATTGAACAGCGAAGTGAAGAGCGGAGCATTCCCCGCGACTCCGCTGGTCCGCTGGGCGATGGCCAGCGGAGCGTGCTCGTGCTCCAGCAGCGCGGCCAGTTGGTCCCGCATCGTCTCAACCGCGGCCCGTACTCCGACCTCGCCGGTCCGCAGGCGTACCGGCAGCGTGTTGATGAACGGGCCGAGCACCCGGTCGGCGCCCGCCCCCGCGTTCATCCGGCCGAACAGCACGGTGCCGAACACCACGTCGTCCCGGCCCGACAGGGTGGCCAGCACCCGCGCCCACGCCACGTGCAGCACGGTGGCCACGCTGACGCCCAGCTCACGCGCCACCTGACGCAGGGCCGCGACCATCTGGCCAGGCAGAGGCAGCAGCTCGGCGCGGAGGTCAGCGTCCCCCCGTACATCCAGCACCCCATAGGGGGCGGTGGGCTCGGTGATGTCGCCGAGCAGTTCAGCGAAGAATCGCTCGTGCTCAGCCCTCGGGACGGACCGTGTCTGCGCCACGAAGTTCCGGAACGGCAACGCCGGCGCCAGGTCCGCGGCCCTCCCGGCCAGCACGGCTCGCAGCTCGCCCAAGAGGACGTCCATGCCGAGGTGGTCCTGCACCATGTGATGCATCCGCACGACGGCCAGCCAACACCCCTCCACCATCTCTGCCACGTGCACGTCCACCAGCGGCGCACGCCCCAGATCCATTACCGAACCAGCTCGGGCCATCAGGTCCTTGCCCATGGCGGCAGGTTCCGTGCTCTCGCCCTCCAGCGTGTGCTCGACGACCGGTAGCTCGGCCTGCCGCCACACCACCTGCACAGGCTCCCGCAAGCCCTCCCAGACGACGCCGGTGCGGTAGATGTCATGCCGATCCACCACCCGCTGCAACGCTCGCGCAAACTCATCCAACCGGGAGCGAGAGTCGAACTCCATCACCCGGACGGTCAGATAGACGTCGTCGCCTTCGCCCGCCATGAGGTGGTGGAAGAACATGCCCTCCTGCAACGGCGCCAACGGGTAGATGTCGGCGACGTTCGCCGCCCCACCATCGACCGACGCCACGGCCCGATCGATCTCCACCTGGTCCAGCTCCACCAGCGGCAGCATCTCCGGGGTGATCCGATCCGCGCCGTCGGGGATCAGATTCTCCGGCACCTCGACAGCACCGACACCTGCCGCCCCTGCCAGGCCCGCGGGCGTCGGCGCCTCGAACAACGCCCGTACCCCGACCTCCACACCCAGCGCCGCGCGGATCCGCGATATCAGCCGGACGGCGAGGAGGGAATGTCCGCCGAGCTGGAAGAAGTTGTCATCGACCCCGACCACATCCACGCCCAGCACATCAGCAAAGGCGGCGCACAGGATCTCCTCCTGCACGGTGGCCGGTGCGCGCCCGGATCCGATGGTGTACTCGGGTGCGGGCAGCGCGCGGCGGTCGAGCTTGCCGTTGGCCGTCAGCGGCAGCTCCGGCAGGGTCACGAACGCGGCGGGCACCATGTACTCCGGCAGCCGCGAGGCAACCAGTTCCCTCAGTCCTTCCGGCTCCCGGCCATTCGGCACTACGTAGGCCACCAACTGCTGATCACCGGGGCTGTCCTCACGGGCGATCACCGCGGCCTGCGTCACGTTCGGATCGGTCAGCAGGGCGGCCTCGATCTCGCCCGGCTCGATCCGGAACCCGCGCACCTTCACCTGCTCATCCGCACGACCGGCGAACACCAGCTGCCCATCCGACGTCCACCTGGCCAGGTCGCCCGTCCGGTACATCCGCTCCCCAGACCCCGGGCCGAAGGGGCAAGCCACGAACCGCTCACCCGTCAGCGACGGACGACCCACATAGCCGCGCGCCAAGCCCGCTCCCGCGACGTAGACTTCACCGGCCACGCCGACGGGCATCGGCTGGAGGGCATCGTCCAGGACGTACATGCGGGTGTTGGCGATCGGCCCGCCGAACGGCACCGCACCCGAACGGCTCCCGTCGATCATGCCGATCGCCGAGATGACCGTCGCCTCGGTCGGACCGTAGGCATGCACCAGCTCACGCCCCGGCGACCACGTGCACGCCACCGCCTCACTGACCGCCTCCGACCCCACCACCATCGGACCGACGTGCGTCAGGTCCTCGGGGTCCAGCACCTCCAGCAGCGACGGCACCACACTCGCCGCCCCCACACCCTCCAGCTCCTCCAGCCTCCGTGGCTCCTGACGCTGCTCCTCACTGGCGATCCACAACGTGGCACCCGACGACAGGGCCACACACACATCCAGCACCGACGCGTCGAAACTGAACGAGGCGAACTGCAACACCCCCACACCCGGCCCC
>NZ_BAAGSO010000077.1:0-36807 GCF_054782395.1 Streptomyces daliensis
GGGAGGGTGGGCACAACCCGTGCCACCGGCCTGAGCATCGCTGACGAAACCCCAAAGGGGCACCGGCAGGGCGCACCCCCACGAGAAACACGCACCCCGTGAGGCGGTCACCCCGTACCCCGTGAAGGGGCACAACCGGTGAGGCGGCAACCCCCCGTTTCCTGCCACCCCCCTGCGCGCCATGTAGGCGTAACCATCGATTCAAACTCGCTTGCGAGCATCGCGGAATGCAGCCCGCCGCTCACCCCTCCCCTTTCCACTGGGAGGCCCCCCACACCGCGCCCGGCCCCGCCGCGTCGCGGAACAATGGGGACATGAGCCAGCCCGCACCGCATACCGCACAGCCGTCCGTGGGATCGATCGCGGCCCACCGCCCGCACGCGGTGGGCGGCTCCGCGCCCGCCCTGGAGCCCGACCTCGACGCCGACGCCGACGCCTTCGTGGACGGGCGCGGCCCGGACGCGGAAGCGGAGGACCTGCCGCAGGGCCGGTTTCTGGACCGTGAGCGCAGCTGGCTCGCGTTCAACGAGCGCGTACTGGAGCTGGCCGAGGACCCGGAGACCCCGCTGCTGGAGCGGGCGAACTTCCTGGCGATCTTCGCGAGCAACCTGGACGAGTTCTTCATGGTCCGCGTCGCGGGCCTGAAGCGCCGCATAGCGACGGGCGTCGCGACCCGCTCCGCTTCGGGGCTTCAGCCGCGCGAGGTGCTGGACCAGATCTGGACGCGTTCGCGTGAGCTCATGGCCCGGCACGCGGCCTGCTACCAGCAGGACATCGCCCCGGCGCTCGCCGAAGAGGGCCTGCACCTGATCCGCTGGACGGAGCTGACGGAGTCGGAGCAGGAGCGCCTGTTCACCCTGTTCCGGCAGCAGATCTACCCCGTGCTGACGCCGCTGGCCGTCGATCCCGCGCATCCCTTCCCGTACATTTCGGGCCTCTCGCTCAACCTGGCCGTCGTCGTGCGCAATCCGGTGAGCGGGCACAACCACTTCGCGCGGGTGAAGGTGCCGCCGCTGCTGTCGCGGTTCCTGGAGGCGTCGTCGCGCCGGTTCGTCCCGCTGGAGGATGTGATCGCGGCGCATCTGGAGGAGCTGTTCCCCGGTATGGAGGTGCTGGCGCACCACATGTTCCGGGTGACGCGGAACGAGGATCTGGAGGTGGAGGAGGACGACACCGAGAACCTTCTCCAGGCGCTGGAGAAGGAGCTGCTGCGGCGGCGTTTCGGGCCTCCGGTGCGGCTGGAGGTCGAGGAGTCGATCGACCCGTACGTGCTGGACCTGCTGGTGCGCGAGCTGAAGATCTCGGACGCCGAGGTGTATCCGCTGCCGGGCCCGCTGGACCTGAGCGGGCTTTCGGGGATCGTCTCGGCGCTGGACCGGCCTGACCTGAAGTACCCGAAGTTCGTCGCGGGCACGCACCGGGACCTCGCGGAGGTGGAGTCGGCGCAGGCCCCTGACATCTTCGCGGCCCTTCGCGAGCGCGACGTCCTGCTGCACCACCCGTACGACTCCTTCTCCACCTCGGTGCAGGCGTTCCTGGAGCAGGCGGCGGCGGACCCTGACGTACTGGCGATCAAGCAGACCCTCTACCGCACCTCGGGTGACTCGCCGATCGTCGACGCGCTCATAGACGCGGCCGAGTCCGGCAAGCAGGTGCTGGTCCTCGTCGAGCTGAAGGCGCGCTTCGACGAGCAGGCCAACATCAAGTGGGCCAGGAAGCTGGAGGAGTCGGGCTGCCATGTGGTCTACGGGCTCGTCGGCCTGAAGACGCACTGCAAGCTGTCGCTCGTGGTGCGTCAGGAGGGCGAGAACCTGCGCCGCTACGCGCACGTCGGCACCGGCAACTACCACCCGAAGACGGCGAGGCTCTACGAGGACCTGGGCCTGCTCACCGCCGACCACCAAGTGGGCGCCGACCTGTCCGACCTGTTCAACCGGCTCTCCGGGTACTCGCGCCGTGAGACGTACCGGCGGCTGCTCGTCGCGCCCAAGTCGCTGCGCGACGGGCTGCTCACCCGCGTCCAGCGGGAGATCACGCACCACCGCGAGGGACGCCCCGCGTACGTCCGTATCAAGGTCAACTCGATGGTCGACGAGGCCGTCGTGGACGCGCTCTACCGCGCCTCGCGCGCGGGGGTGCCCGTCGACGTGTGGGTGCGCGGGATCTGCGCGCTGCGGCCCGGCGTCGAGGGGCTGAGCGAGAACATCCGGGTGCGCAGCGTCCTGGGGCGCTTCCTGGAGCACTCCCGGGTCTTCGTGTTCGGGAACGGCGGCGAGCCCGAGGTGTGGCTGGGCAGCGCCGACATGATGCACCGCAATCTGGACCGGCGGATCGAGACCCTGCTGCGGGTCACCGATCCCGCCCACCGCGCCTCCTTGAACGGGCTCCTGGAGACGGGCATGTCCGACGACACCGCCTCCTGGCACCTGGGCCCGGACGGCGACTGGACGCGGTACGCCCACGACCAGGAGGGGCAGCCGTTGCGCAACATCCAGGAGACGCTGATCGAAGCGCGGAGGCGCCGACGTGGCCCGGCGACATGACCCGCGGCGCGACCCGCGGTGCGCGCCGCCGCACGGCCGGCCGCCGCACGACCGGTGGCACGACCCGCCGGCCGGGCTTACCGCGGACACGGGGAGGGAGCGGTGATGGCTCAGGGCCAGGACGCGTTCGCTGACGGCGAGCTGGTGGCCGCGGGATCCGGCGGGCAACGCCGCCGGGTCGGCGGCGAAGCGGCCGCCGCGCGGACGGGACACGGGGCGAGCCCCGGGATGGCGGCCGGGCAGGTGACGCCCGGACACGGCGGGGGGCAGCCGGGGCGCGCGACGGGCGGCTCAGGGCCCGGCCCCGTGTCCGGGCCGGGCGGGGCGGGTGCCGAGCGCGCGCACTCGCTGGAGACGGGGACGGTCGCCGACGTGCTCGGCGGCTATCTGCACGGGCAGGCCACCGGCTTCCTGCGCAGCCTGCGGCTGCACGGCGAGAGCGCGGGCAGCGCCGAGACCGCCGCGCAGACCGCGGAGGCGGTGCGCCAGTTGCGGTGCGCGGCCCGCCGTCTGAACGGCGCGCTGCACACGTACCGCCCCCTGGTCGACACCGCGTGGGCCGACCAACTGCGTGCGGAGCTGAGCTGGCTCTCGGGCACGCTGGCCCGCGAGTACGCCTACGCGGCCCGGCTCGACCGGCTCCTCGGCGCGCTGCACCGGCTCGCGAGCGACGGGGGCGCGGCGGGCGGCGGCGAGCCGCCGGAGGGCGGCGCGGGCGGCGGTACGGGAACAGGTGGCGGCGGCTCCAGCGGCGGCTCCGGCGGCGGGCCCGGTGCGCTGCCCATGGGCGCGGCGCGTGCCGGTGCCCTGCTGGAGCGGCAGTTGCGCCTCGCGCGCACCCGCGCGCACTCGGCAGCGCTCCAGGCGCTGGGCTCCTCGCGCTTCCACGCGGTGGCCGACGCCGTCGCCGTGCTCGCCTCCGAGGCCCCGCTCACCTCCGACGAGGCAGCGGGGCAGGCCGCGCCCGTGCTCGTACCGCTGGCCGAGCAGGCGCAGCGGCGGCTCCTCGAAGCGGTGGACGCGCTGCCGCTGGCGCGGGCCGAGGCGCCGTACAACGCGGAGGCGCTGGCCCGCTCCCTCGCCGCCGAGGCGCAGCAGGACGCGGCGTGGCACCAGGTGCGG
This sequence comes from Streptomyces daliensis, assembly GCF_054782395.1. Classification (NCBI taxonomy): domain Bacteria; kingdom Bacillati; phylum Actinomycetota; class Actinomycetes; order Kitasatosporales; family Streptomycetaceae; genus Streptomyces; species Streptomyces daliensis. The sequence continues at coordinate 3,666 of NZ_BAAGSO010000077.1, forward strand.
CTGCTGCTGCGGCTGCACAGGTACGCGGAGGAGGTCCTGCTGTGGGGTTCCGGTTCCGGTGACGGCGCGGGCGAGGACGCCCCGGCGCCGGGCTCGGATCCGCGCCTGGCGCCCGCCTCCGCCGCGCTCGACCGGCACCGCGACGCGGCCGAGGCCGCCGCGGCGGCAGCCGCCGCGGCCCGCACCCCGCGCATCGCCCCCGCCACGGCCTACGCCCTCGGCGTCCTCCACGCCGACCAGCGCCACGACGTCGAGGCCGCCCGCTTCGCCTTCGGCCGCCTGTGGAACGCGAAGCCGCCAGGGTCTGAGAAGGGCTGAGCGGATGGCTTACGGGGAGCCCGCGGGCGACGAGCGGCCCGTGCTGGCCGCGGGGTGCGTGCTGTGGCGGCGTTCGCCGTACGACGGTGACGTCGAGATCGCGCTCGTCCACCGGCCGAAGTACGACGACTGGTCGCACCCGAAGGGCAAGCTCAAGCGCGACGAGGAGCCGCTGCGGGCCGCGCTGCGCGAGGTGCGCGAGGAGACGGGCCTGGACTGCGAGGTGGGCGCGCCGCTGCCCACGTCGCACTACGTGGCCAACGGCCGCCCCAAGCAGGTCCGTTACTGGGCGGCGAGGGCGACGGACGGCTCGTTCGTGCCCAACCGCGAGGTGGACCGCATGGTGTGGCTGCCCCCGTCGGCGGCCCGTCGCCGTCTGACGCATGAGCGGGACCGTCCGCTGGTCGACGCGTTGGTCGCGGCGCTGGGCCTCTCCGGTACGCGAGGGGCGCGGGGGCTGCGCGGGGCAGGCTGAGGCCGGACGGCCCTGGCCGGTGCCTGATCGCGAGGTGGACCGCATGGTGTGTGGTTGCCGCTGTCGGCGGCCCGTCGCCGTCTGACGCATGGGCGGGACCGCCCGCTGGTCGACGCGTTGGTCGCGGCGCTGGGCCTCTCCGGTACGCGAGGGGCGCGGGGGCTGCGCGGGGCAGGCTGAGGCCGGACGGCCCTGGCCGGTGCCTGATCGCGAGGTGGACCGCATGGTGTGTGGTTGCCGCTGTCGGCGGCCCGTCGCCGCCTCACGCATGGGCGGGACCGCCCGCTGGTCGACGCGCTGATCGTGGCGCTGGGTCGGCCGGTACGCGAGGGGCGCGGGGGCCGCGCGGGGCAGGCTGAGCCTCGTCGCCCCGGACCCGCCCCGCAGGGACCGTCACCCGCCCGGTGCCACCGCCTCCCAGCGGACCGTGACCTCGCCCTGGCGCCAGCGCGCAGGACCGTCCGTCAGGGGCCAGGCGGCGGAGAGGGCGTGGGCCGCGCGGATCCAGCGCTGGCGGGCGCCGAGGGAGCCGTACGGGGCTGCGGCGGCCCACGCGCGGTCGAAGTCGCGGAGGAAGGCGTGCACGGGCTCGCCCGGAACGTTGCGGTGGATCAGCGCCTTGGGGAGCCGTTCCGCGAGGTCCGACGGGGTGCCGAGGGAGCCGAGGCGGGCCGCGAACGTGACGGTGCGGGGCCCCTCGGGGCCGAGCGCGACCCAGACGTGGCGGCGCCCGATCTCGTCGCACGTGCCCTCCACCAGCAGCCCCCCGGGCGCCAGCCGCGCGCACAGCCGCTCCCACACGGGGCCGACCTCGCCCTCCTCGTACTGGCGCAGCACGTTCGCGGCGCGGATCAGGGCCGGGCGGCGGCCGTCGGCGAGCGGGATCTCGAAGCCGCCGCGGCGGAAGGTGAGCCCGTCGCGTGCGTAGGGCAGCGCGGCGGCCACCCGTACGGGGTCGATCTCGACGCCGACGACGCGGGCGTCGGCGCGCTCCCGGCGCAGCCGCGTCAGCAGCTCGACGGCGGTCCAGGGCGCGGCGCCGTAGCCGAGGTCGACGGCGACGGGCGGAAGGTGGGAGCGGCGGAGCGCGGGGCCGTGGACGGCGGCGATCCAGCGGTCCATGCGGCGCAGCCGGTTCGGGTTGGTGGTCCCGCGCGTCACGGCGCCGACGGGCCGTGCGGAGGTGCGGGATGCCATGGGAGAAGCGTACGGCCCGGCGCCGCGCCAGAACGCTACGTCAAGATGCTTCGTCAAGATTGGGCAAAGTGGAAATGGAGAGCAACCTTCCGCTGTTGTACGCGCGAGGGCTCTCCGGCTCCCTCGATTCTTCCTGCCCACCGGAGGAGGCAACCGCCCCGTGAGCCAGTACGTGTCCCGGCTCGGCCAGCGGCGTACCCGGCCCTCGCAGCAGCCGCGTCTCCGGTTTCCAGGGCGCCGCCCGCGCCGGGTGGCGATGCTCAGCGTGCACACCTCGCCCCTCCACCAGCCCGGCACGGGCGACGCGGGCGGCATGAACGTCTACATCGTCGAGCTGGCCAGGCAGCTCGCCGCGCAGGGCACCGAGGTGGAGATCTTCACCCGGGCGACGACGGGGGCGCTGGAACCCACCGTGGAGCTGACCCCCGGTGTGCTGGTGCGGCACATCGACGCTGGCCCGTACGAGGGACTTGCCAAGGAGGACCTGCCCGCCCAGTTGTGCGCTTTCACGCACGGCGTGATGCAGGTCTGGGCGGGCCACCGCCCCGGCTACTACGACCTTGTGCACTCGCACTACTGGCTCTCCGGGCACGTCGGCTGGCTCGCGGCGCAGCGCTGGGGCGTGCCGCTGGTGCACGCGATGCACACGATGGCGAAGGTGAAGAACGCCTGCCTCGCCGAGGGGGACGCGCCCGAGCCGGCGGCCCGCGTGATCGGGGAGACGCAGATCGTACGGGCGGCCGACCGCCTCATCGCGAACACCGGGGAGGAGGCCGACGAGCTGGTCCGCCACTACGAGGCGGACCCGGCGAACACGGCCGTGGTGCACCCGGGCGTCAATCTGGACCGGTTCCGTCCGGGCGACGGGCGTGCCGCGGCCCGCGCGCGGCTCGGGCTGCCGCAGGAGGCCGTCGTCCCGCTGTTCGCGGGGCGGATACAGCCGCTGAAGGCGCCGGACGTCCTGCTGCGCGCCGTCGCGCTGCTGGTGGACGAGGAGCCGGGGCTGCGCGCGCGTCTCGTGGTGCCCGTGGTGGGCGGGCCCAGCGGCAGCGGCCTGGCGAAGCCCGAGGAGTTGCAGAAGCTGGCCGCGCGGCTGGGCATCGCCGATCTGGTGCGTTTCCATCCGCCCGTCGGCCAGGAGCGGCTGGCGGACTGGTACCGCGCCGCGAGCGTGCTGGTCATGCCGTCCTACAGCGAGTCCTTCGGGCTGGTCGCCGTGGAGGCCCAGGCGTGCGGCACGCCCGTGGTGGCCGCGGCCGTCGGCGGGCTGCCGGTCGCGGTGCGGGACGGGGAGAGCGGTTATCTCGTCGAGGGGCACGATCCCGCCGACTACGCGCGGCGGCTGCGCCTGTTCATCGACGACAGCACGCGCGCCGAGCGCATGGGCGCGGCGGCTGCCCGGCACGCGCGGGGCTTCGGCTGGGACGCCGCCGCGGCGGACACCCTGGACGTCTACACCGCCGCGCTCCAGGCGCGCCGCCGTCGCCTACGATCGCCCCATGGCTGAGGGCAACAGCGGCGGCAACGGCAACGGCAACGCCAGCGGCAAGGGAGCGGGCGACGCGGCGGGCGAGGCGCGGGCCGTCATCGAAGCGGTGCTGCGTGAAGCGGAACTGGAGTGGGAGAGCCCGGCGGAGGCGGACGGCACGTACGTCGTGAAGCTCCCCGGCACGCGCAAGCTGTCGACCACGTGCTCGCTGGTCGTCGGAAAGCACTCCCTCTCCGTCAACGCCTTCGTCGTGCGCTGCCCCGACGAGAACCACGAGGCCGTGCACCGCTGGCTGCTGGAGCGCAACACCCGGCTGTACGGGGTGGCCTACGCGCTGGACCGGCTCGGCGACATCTATCTCGCGGGGCGCCTCCCGCTGGCCGCCGTGACGCCCGACGAGGTGGACAGGCTGCTCGGTGTGGTGCTGGAGAACGCGGACGGGTCGTTCAACACTCTGCTGGAGATGGGCTTCGCGGGCGCGATCCGGCGCGAGTACGAGTGGCGCACCTCCCGCGGCGAGTCCACGCGCAACCTGGACGCGTTCACCCATCTGACCGGGGGCAAGCCCTCCGAGGGCTGACCCGGCGCCCGGACGGGGGCGGTGGGGAGCGGTGGGGGCAGGGGCGGGGACTCGGCTGCGGGCGGGGTCTGTCGGCCGGTGCGGTCCTTCGGACGGTGCGGTCAGCTTTCGGGGCGCGTGGTCCGCAGGAGCGCTGCGAGCCGCTCGGCCGTCTCGACGTTGCACGGCCCGAGATCGACCATCGCGGAGCCGGTGCTGCTGCTCCAGGTGGATGGGTCCGCCCGCAGCGAGGGCAGTGTGATCCCGGCCTGGGACAGCGCCTCGCGCAGGGTGGCCAGGGCCTTCTCGGCGTCGGCGATCTTCGTGCTGACGGTGGATTTCTGCGTGGTGCTCATGTGCTCCCGATTCCGCTGTCGGCAGTTGTGGTGTGGCAGTTGTGGTGTGCTGCGTGGGCGGTGTCCCGTCGTGCTTGGTGAGGCGGCGAGTGCGGACCGTCCCGCCTGCGGCGCCGGGGTGCCGGCGCGACGCGTGTCCGGCGGCCCGGTGAGCCGCTCCGGTGCGTGCGCCCGGGGTCCTGGGACGGGTGCCGGGGCGTGCCGTCGCTCCCGGCGCCGACGACAGGTGCGTGCCGCGTTCGCCTGCCGTGCGGGGAGCGCCCCGGATCCGGGTCGTTGCTCATGGAACCACTCTGCCCCAGCGGAGCACCGTGAAGAGGCGTCAAGAAGGTTCTGGCACCAGGAGGTTTGAACCCGAGGGGAGGCGAAAGGGCATGCTGAGCTGGGAGTTGGTCCATGGGGCGGGCGAGTCGCGCGTCAGCGCTACGAGGGACATGGGGGGCGTACGGAGACTTTCGCGCGCCGCGCCAACTCACGCGCACCCACCGGTCGGGTGGCACCCCCGAACCGGCCGACCGGCCGGGTCATGCCGACCGGTTCGCCCGCCCGGCCTCCGCCCCACGGCACCCTGTCGTCACGGCCGTCTCCGTCGTCACGGGCGTCTCCGTGGGGGTGGGTGAGGGCGCTGGTTCCTGGGGGGTGGGGGTGGGGGTGGTGCGGAGCTTGCGGAGGAGCAGGCCGTAGCCCAGCGCCGCCACCGTGCCGATCACGGCGCTGACGGCCCACAAGGTGCCCGCGCCGAAGTGGTCGATGACGAAGCCGCCCGCGAGCGGGGCGCCGAGGGAGGCGACGGACCAGGAGAGGACGTACATGCCCTGGTAACGGCCGCGTCCGTGCACCGGGGAGAGCCGGGCCACCAGGCCCATCTGGGTCGGGGAGTTGATGATCTCGCCGAGGGTCCAGACGGCGACGGCCACGATGTAGAGGCCCATCGACCCGGCGAACGCGTTCAGCCCGAACCCGTAGCCCGTCAACAGGGCCGAGAGGACCAGCAAGCGGGCCGGGTCCCGGTGTTCGATGAAGCGGGTGACGGGGATCTGGACGAGCACGATCAGCACCCCGTTGACCGCGATGACGAGCCCGAAGTCCGCGCTGGAGAAGCCCTGCTGGCCCATCGAGACCGGCAGCGCGACGAAGGCCTGCTGGATGAGGGTCGCCATCAGCAGGCTGAGGCCGACCACGGCCATGAACGGGCCGTCGCGCAGCACCGTCCACATCGAGACGGCTTCCTTGGGCGGGGGCGTCGAGCCCACGTCGCTGTCCGCCGCCTCCGCGCCGCGTTCGGGGCGGGACTCCGGGATCTTGACGAAGACGACGACGGCGCAGGCCAGCACCATGGCGGCCTCGCCGAAGAAGAGCAGGTCGTAGCTGTAGCGGGCGATGAGCCCGGCCGCGCTGGAGGAGACGGCGAAGCCGAGGTTGATGGCCCAGTAGTTGAGGGAGAAAGCGCGCACGCGGTCTTCCGGCGCGACGATGTCCGCGATCATCGCCTGCACGGCGGGCCGCGACGCGTTCGTGGCCATGCCGACGACGCCCGCCGTCACCGCGATGGCGACCGGGTGCTCCACGAACGCGAGCGTGGCCACCGAGACCGCGGTGGACGTCTGCGCCATCAGCATCGTCGGCCGCCGCCCGAGCCGGTCCGTCAGCACCCCGGCGCCCACCGAGGAGACCACCCCGCCGAGCCCGTAGAGGGCGCCGACCAGACCGGCGAACGAGGCGGAGTAGCCGCGTTCCACCGTCAGATAGAGCGCGAGGAAGGTGGCGACGAAGGCGCCGAGGCGGTTGACCAGGGTGCTGGTCCACAGCCACCAGAACTGGCGCGGCAGCCCGCCGACGCTCTCGGCGGCCGCGCGCCGGACCCTGCCCAGCGGCCCCGGCCCCGGCCCCGGCCCTGGTTCCGGCCCGTCCTTCGGCGGCGGTGCGGCTGCGCTCATGAAACCCCCCAGGTGACAGCGCCGTCGGCGTGCGGCGCGGCTGGTGAGCAACGTACTGAGGGCACGTGAGCGGCTGCCACCGAATTGACGGCGCGCGTCAATCGGGCGCGGGGGCGCGGGGGGACGGGGCCGTACGGAGAAGGGGCGGCTGGTCAGCCCGTCAGGCCCCAGTCCCGCGCGATGTACCGGCTCGAACAGATCGCATCCAGGAAGTGCGCACCCGCCACCCCGCACCCCTCGCCCGGCCGCACGGGCGTGCCGTGTCCCATGCCCTGGACGAGGTACGAGCGGACGGCGACGGAACCGTCGGGACCCGTGTAGTCGGTGCGCGTGGTCCCGCCGGGCAGCGCCTCGGTGCCGTCCGCGCTCTGGTCCGCGCCGAGCGCGTCGGTCCACTGCTTCACGGACTCGGCCGCGTTGCGGGGCACGACGGTGGCGTCCGCCGTGCCGTGCCAGACGGAGACGGCGGGACGCGGCCCGGTGTACGCCGGATACGCGGACCGTACGAGGCCGCCCCACTGGGCCGCCGTCTTCGTCACGCCGGGGTTCATGCAGGAGTACGCCGCGAGCACGGTGCTCGCGCAGCCGTGCGGCAGCCCGCCGATGACGGCGCCGCCGTGGAAGACGTCCGGGTACGCGGCGAGCAGCGACGCGGTCATGGCGCCTCCCGCGGAGAGTCCGGTGACGAAGACGCGCGAGGCGTCGGCGCCCAGGTCGGCGACGGTACGGTCCACCATCTGCCGGACGGACAGTGCCTCGCCCTGCCCGCGCGAACGGTCGCCAGCTTGGAACCAGTTGAAGCACTTGCTGAGGTTGTTGCCCGTCTCCTGTTGCGGCGCGACGAGCGAGAACCCGTACGCGTCGGCGAACCGCTGCCACCCCGCACCGGTCACATACGTGGCCGCGTCCTGGGTGCAGCCGTGCAGCACGACGACGACGGGGCGGCCCTGGGGGAGCCCGTCGGGGACGTAGCGGAACATCGAGAGCGCGCCGGGGTTGGAGCCGAAGCCGGTGACGCGCTCCAGCGCAGCGGTACGGGTGGGGCCCGGGGCCCGGGTGGGGTCCGGGGTGCTGCGGGGTGACGCGGCGGCCGTGGCGCCGCTCGACGTGAGCAGCAGGGCGAGGAGGGTTCCGATCAGGGCTCCGGCCGTTCTCATGGCGTGCTCCTTCCGGTGGGGGTCGGGGCGCAACCTAGGCGCGGCGGGAGGGGCGTGGGATGTGCCGGAGGAACACCGTTGCCGGGTGAAGTGTGGCCGGGTCACACATCAAGGACCCCGCCGGGCCTGCCTACCGTGGTGCCATGACCGGCATGCCCCCGCAGCCCACGCCCCTCGGACCCGACGACCCCGGACTCGACGGCTCCGGACTCGACGGCTCCGCGCAGAACTCCCCGTACCCGCCCCACTCCGTCGCCCTCGACCTCGCCGGACGCACCGCGCTCGTCACAGGGGCCGCCAGCGGCATCGGCCGCGCCTGCGCGCTGCGGCTGGCGGCGGCCGGGGCGAAGGTCCGCGCCGTCGACCGCGACGAGGAAGGGCTCGCGGCGCCCGCGCTCACCACGCCCACGTCCGCGCCCGCGTCCTCGGGCGACGGGCTGATCGAGCCGTACGCGCTGGACCTCACCACCCCCGACGGGCTCGACGCGGCCGAGCGCGCCGCAGCGGGCGCCGACATCCTCGTCAACGGCGCGGGGGCCCAACTCGTCCGCCCCATCGAGGAGTTCCCGCCCGACGCCTTCCGTTCCCTCCTCACCCTGATGCTGGAGGCACCCTTCCGCCTGACGCGCGGCGCCCTGCCCGGGATGTACGGCCAGTGCTGGGGCCGCGTCGTCCACATCTCCTCGGTGCACGGGCTGCGCGCCTCCGCGTACAAGTCCGCCTACGTGTCGGCCAAGCACGGCCTCGAAGGGCTCTCGAAGGTGACGGCGCTGGAGGGCGCGGCGCACGGGGTCACGTCGAACTGTGTGAGCCCCGCGTACGTGCGTACTCCGCTGGTGGAGCGGCAGATCGCCGACCAGGCGGCGGCGCACGGCATCCCCGAGGAGCGGGTGGTGTCGGAGATCCTGCTCGCCGACTCCGCGCTGAAGCGGCTGCTGGAGCCGGAGGAGGTGGCCGAGGCGGTGGCGTTCCTGTGCTCTCCGGCGGCCTCGTTCGTCACGGGCGCCTCCCTGCCGATGGACGGCGCCTGGACCGCGCACTGACGGCCGGGGTGCCGGTCGCGGCTCTGGTCGCGGCTCTGGTGGAGCCCCGAGGGGGACGGGTAAGCCTGTGACCATGGCCCGCACCACCCGCCCCCGCCCCGAACAGCCCGAACCGCCCGCGCCCGCCGACGCCGCGTCCCCCGCCGACCCCGTACCCGTACCCGTACCCGTACCCGTACCCCAGGAGGACGCGTACCTGGAGCTGCTCGCGCGCGGCGCCCCCGCCGAGGCGTACGAGGAACCCCTCGCGCGCGCCCGCGAGGCGGGCGCGCCGCCCGCACGCCTCGCCGCGCTCCAGCGGGGCAGGTTCCTCGCGCTGCGCATCCGCGCCGAACTGGAGGGCCGCCGCCGCAGGGAGGCCGAGCTGACGGCGCTCATCGAGACGGTCCACGACCTGGCCGGGCTGCGCGACCTCGACGCCGTGCTCCGCGCCATCGTGCAGCGCGCCCGCTCCCTCCTCGGGACAGAGGTCGCCTATATGACCCTCACCGACCCCGAACGCGGCGACACCTATATGCGCGTCACCGAGGGCTCGGTCTCCGCGCGCTTCCAGCAACTGCGGCTCGGCATGGGGGAGGGGCTGGGCGGGCTCGTCGCGCAGACGGCGCGCCCCTACGTCACCGACGACTACCCCGACGACGCGCGCTTCCAGCACACCGGACCCATCGACACGGCCGTCGGCGAAGAGGGACTGGTCGCCATCCTCGGCGTGCCGCTGCTGCTCGGCGGCCGTGACGTGATCGGCGTCCTGTACGCGGCCGACCGCAGGGCCCGCGTCTTCGAACGCGAACAGATCGCGCTGCTCGGTTCGTTCGCGGCGCACGCCGCCGTCGCCATCGACACCACCCGCCTGCTCGGCGAGACCCGCGACGCGCTGGCCCGCCTGGAGTCGGCCAACGAGACGATCGAGCGTGCGGGCGAGGTCCACGACCGCCTCACCGAACTCGTCCTGCGCGGTGGCGACGTCGCGGACGTGGCGCGCGCGGTGGGCGAAGTCCTGCGCGGCGACGTCGAGTTCATCGCCCCGCCGCACGCAACGTCGGACGCGCTGGCGCTGGCCGTCGAGCGGTCGCGTGCCGACGGGTACGCCGTACGCGCGGGCGAGACGTGGGTCGCGGCGGTCGCGGCGGGCGGCGAACTGCTCGGGGCGCTCGCGCTGCACGGGCACCCGGGGCTCACCCCCGTCGACCAGCGGACCTTCGAGCGCGCGGCCCTGGTCACCTCGCTGTTGCTGCTGGCCAGGCGTTCGGCGAGGGAGGCCGAACAGCGCGTACGGGGCGAGCTGCTGGACGACCTGCTGGCCTCGGGCGAGCGCGACCCGCGCCTGCTGCGCGAGCGCGCGGCCAGGCTCCGCGCCGACCTCGACGCCCCGCACGTGGTGCTCAGCGCCCTCCTCGACGACCCTCACGACACCCCCGACGCCGACGCCGACCCCGAGGAGAGCGCGAGCCGCCAGCGGCTCTGGGCAGCGGCTGCGCATCTCGCCGCCACCCGGCACGGGCTGGCCGCGGCCAGGGGCGGCGGCGCGGTGCTCCTGCTGCCCGCTGCCGAATCCGCGACCGAATCCGCGACCGAATCCGCTGCCGAACCCGCGACCGGCCCCGCCTCCGCTTCCCGCGTCGCTGCGGCCGTCGCCGCGCAACTGGGCGCCGCTGCGGGCGTACCGGTGACCGTGGGCGCGTCCGCGCCCGTCCCCGCGCCCGCCGCCGACCCGCGCGCTGTCGCGGGCGCGTACGCCGAGGCACGGCGCTGCGTGGACGCGCTGCGGCTGCTGGGGCGGCGGGGCGAGGGCGCGGCGGCTGAGGACTTCGGGTTCCTGGGGATGCTGCTCACGGACGCGCGGGACGTGGACGGCTTCGTACGCCGCACCCTCGGCCCCGTGCTCGACTACGACGCGCGGCGCGGCACAGGGCTCGTGGCCACGCTCGACGCGTACTTCGCGTGCGGGATGAGCCCGGCCAGGGCCAAGGACAGGCTGCACGTGCACGTGAACACCGTCGCCCAGCGCCTGGAGCGCGTGGCCCGGCTGCTGGGCGACGACTGGCAGTCGCCGGAACGCGCCCTGGAGACGCAGCTCGCGCTACGGCTCCACCGACTGTCGGGAGCGATCACCGGCCCCACCGGACCCGGACCCGGAACCCCCTGATCCGACGGAGCTGACGGGGGCCTCGCCCACCGTGGCCAGGTCCCGCGTCCTGGTCTCCTTGGCGCACAGCACGGCGATCACGGTGAGCACCCCCGCGCCGATCACGTACAGCGAGATCGGCGTCGAGCTGCCGTGTTCGGCCAGCAGCGCCGTCGCGATCATCGGCGCGGGCGCACCGGCGGCGACGGACGAGAACTGGGCGCCGATCGAGGCGCCCGAGTACCGCATCCGGGTCGCGAACAGCTCCGAGAAGAACGCGGCCTGCGGCGCGTACATCGCACCGTGCAGCACCAGGCCGACGGTCACGGCGAGGACCATGGCGCCAAAGTTCCCCGTGTCGAGCAGCGCGAAGAACGGGAAGATCCACAGCCCGACGCCCGCCGCGCCGAACAGGTAGACGGGCCTGCGCCCGAGCCGGTCGGAGAGGGCGCCCCACCCCGGGATCACCGCGAAGTGGACGGCGGAGGCGATCAGCACGGCGTTCAGTGCCGTCTGCTGGGAGAGCTTCAGATGCTCGGTGACGTAGACGAGGATGAACGCGGTCAGCACGTAGAAGCTGATGTTCTCGGCCATGCGGGCGCCCATCGCGACGAGGATGTCGCGCCAGTGGTGCCGTACGACGGCGACGAGCGGCTGCTTCTCGACCCGCGCCCCGGTGCCGGAGGCCGACGTCTTGGCGAGCGCCGCCTTGAAGACGGGGGACTCGTCCACGGCCAGCCGTATCCACAGCCCCACGCCCACCAGCGCGCCGGACAGCAGGAACGGCACCCGCCAGCCCCAGCTCTCGAAGGCGGCGTCGGACAGCGTGGCCGTCAGCACCGCGAGGACGGCCGTGGCCAGGAGCTGGCCAGCGGGCGCGCCGGTCTGCGGCCAGGAGGCCCAGAAGCCGCGGCGCCTCGCGTCCCCGTGCTCGGAGACCAGCAGCACGGCCCCGCCCCACTCGCCGCCGAGCGCGAAGCCCTGCACCAGCCGCAGCGTGGTCAGCAGGACGGGCGCCAGCGAGCCGACGGCGGCGTGGGTGGGCAGCAGCCCGATGGCGAACGTGGCGCCGCCCATCAGCAGCAGGCTCAGGACGAGGAGCTTCTTGCGGCCGATCCGGTCGCCGTAGTGGCCGAAGACCAGGGCGCCGACGGGCCGCGCCGCGAAGCCGACGGCGTAGGTGAGGAAGGAGAGGAGGGTGCCGACGAGCGGGTCGGAGCCCGGGAAGAAGAGCTTGTTGAAGATGAGCGCGGCGGCCGACCCGTAGAGGAAGAAGTCGTACCACTCGATGGTCGTCCCCACGAGGCTCGCGGCGACGATGCGCCGCAGGGAACGGGGAGTCGGAGGCGCGGATGCGGAGGTCACCATGCTCACCACTTCTGGGCGGGGACGGGGGCGGAGCTGACGTGCATCGCTGAACCGTAGGAACGCCCGCGCCCGCGGCCCATGTGGCGGGACACCACAGTCCGGGCCCGCGCTGTGCCCCCGCGACCCATGAGCGGAGGGAGGGGGTGGAGGGGCCTGGCCCGCGCACCGCACCCAGTACGCTCGGAGGCATGGCCGACGCACCGTACAAGCTGATCCTCCTCCGCCACGGAGAGAGCGAGTGGAACGCGAAGAACCTGTTCACCGGGTGGGTGGACGTCAACCTCACGGAGAAGGGCGAGAAGGAGGCGGTCCGCGGCGGTGAGCTGCTCAAGGACGCCGGCCTGCTCCCCGACGTGCTGCACACCTCCGTCCAGAAGCGCGCCATCCGCACCGCCCAGCTCGCGCTGGAGTCCGCGGACCGCCACTGGATCCCCGTGCACCGCTCCTGGCGGCTGAACGAGCGGCACTACGGCGCGCTCCAGGGCAAGGACAAGGCGCAGATCCGCGACGAGTTCGGCGAGGAGCAGTTCATGCTCTGGCGCCGCTCGTACGACACCCCGCCGCCCGAGATCGAGGACGGCTCCGAGTTCTCCCAGAGCGACGACCCGCGCTACGCGGGCATCCCCAGCGAGCTGCGCCCCCGCACGGAGTGCCTGAAGGACGTCGTCACGCGGATGCTGCCGTACTGGTACGACGGCGTCATCCCTGACCTCCTCGCGGGCCGCACCGTCCTGATCGCCGCCCACGGCAACTCCCTGCGCGCCCTGGTCAAGCACCTGGACGGCGTCTCGGACGAGGACATCGCGGGCCTCAACATCCCCACGGGCATCCCGCTGGCCTACGAGCTGGACGCGGACTTCCACCCCGTCAAGAAGGGCGGCACCTACCTCGACCCGGACGCCGCCAAGGCGGCCATCGAGGCGGTCAAGAACCAGGGCAAGAAGTAACACGTAGCCGCGATCACGGCCCCCACCTGCGGTTTCGCTGCGGGTGGGGGCCGTGATTCTGTCGGTGGGCCGTCTGTGGGCCGTCAGAGCGCGCCGTAGAGCGCGGCCACGGCCTTCCGGGTGCGCTGCTGGCTCGTGGGCATGAGGTGCGCGTACACCCGGAGCGTCAGGCCCGGGTCGGAGTGGCCAAGGTACTCGGCAAGAGCCTTGACGTTCTCCCCCGCGTCCAGGAGCACGGAGGCGTAGAAGTGCCTCAGCGCGTGCATGCCGTGCTCGCGAGCGGACGCGTACTTCTCGCCGGGGCCCGGCGTCGGGATGACGCCAGCGGCGGCCAGCGCGGGCTTCCACGTGTCGCTGTTGAACTGGTTCCGCCAGATGTGGTTGCCCAGCGGCGCCGTGAACACGAGCCGCCTCGTCACGCGCGGCCCAGTCACGGTCTTCCACGGAAGCGTGATCTCCACGGGCGGGAACTGCTTCATGTGGGCCCGCAGGACGTCCGCGATCGGGCCAGGCAGGGGCACGTCACGCAGCTTGCCGCGCTTGGGCGGTGCGAACACGGCCTTGCTGCGGCTGAGCTTGAGCTGTTCCACGACGTGCACCGTGTCCGTGTCGAAGTCGATCGCGTCCACCGCTATGCCGAAGATCTCGCCCTGCCGGAGTCCGCAGCCCGCCCCTAGATCCACGGCCGCCCTGTACCGCTCGGGAAGCGCGTCCCGCACCGCGAACACCCGCTCAGCGAGCCAGGGCACGACGCGCTTCGGATCGACCTCGGGCGCCTTGACCGACCGGGCAGAACACGGGTTGGAAGTCAGCATGCGGTCATCCACGGCAGCGCTCAGGACGCTGCGGACGTTCGAGTAGATGACCCTCGCGTAGGAGCCGACGACCCCGGCCGCCTTGAGCTGCTTGAGCCAGGTCCGGATGTGCTCCGGGCGGAACGAGTCCAGCGGGCGTGAGCCGATGTACGGGTAGGCGTGCAGCCTGAGCTGCGATTCCATGGAGAAACCCGTGTTCTCGTCGCCCCCGTGATCCTTGAGCCACTGCTCTGTGTACTGCCGGAAGGTCTTCCGTCCCGCCTTCGGGTCGATGTACTGGCCGCTGGCCATGTCCGTCTCAATCTTGGACAGCCACTGCTCAGCGCGGCGCTTCTGGCCGTCTGGGAAGCTCTGGGACTTCTCGGTGCCGTCGGGGCCGACGTAGCGGGCGCGGTAGCGCTTGCCGGTGCCGTAGCGGTCGCTCTTCACGCGACGGGGCTTGCCGTCGGGGCCGTCCTCGGTCTTGTACCAGCGGTCTTGGATGTGACCTGCCATGCGCTGAGGGCTCCTCTGGGCATGAAGCAGGGGAGAGCCCTGGTAGGGCCCTCCCCTGGGATGACGTGGTGTTTTCTAGGCGGCGGCCAGGCCGACGCCCTTCTGCTGGGTGACGTACGTCTGTACGTCGGCGGGGTCGTAGCGCACGTGCTTGCCGATGCGGAAGCCGGGCGGTCCAGTGCGTTTCTTCCGCCACTGGTAGACGGTTTCGAGTGGTACGTCGAAGATCTCGGCGATGTCGTCGGGGGTGAGGTAGCGGTCGGGCAGGCCACTGCGGAGGGTGGCGCGGGGGTCGGGTTGAGCAGAACGGGTCCGGCTCATGGGGTCCTCTGAAGTCGAGTCAGGCCGCTGTCAGCTCCGGGGGCGCCCCGGGAGGCCGTGTGTGTCCGAGGTGGGGATTTCTGCGTCACCGCGTCATCTGCGTCATCTGCGCCTCTGACCTGCGGGTTTGAGTGACGCAGAGGTTTCGTGGTGCGTCACCTGGTGACGCACGGGTTCGTCATCGGTGACGCGGGTGACGCAGGATGACGCAGCCGTTAGCCGTCTGCGTCACCGCTGTCACCGCAGGCCAGGGGCCGTTTTCCGCCCTGCGGTGACGCAGGTGACGCAGCATTCCCTCTCTTAGGAAAAAGAGGGGGTGTCTGTTGTGGTGTGGTGCCGCTCAGGGCGTGGAGAAGGAGCCGCTGCGCGGCGCGTCCTTTGTGCGGCGCTGTCGCGCCGAACAGCAAGAGGAGCACCCGGGCGCGTGGCCCGTGGTGCTCCTCTTGCGTGTTCCCGGCGACCGGCGCCGGTCAGAACGCCTCGGCCTGTTCTTGCGGGGGTGTGGGTGCTTGTCGGGTCATCTCCAGGTAGCGGCCCTCCTTGGTGCGGCCGGAGTCGATGAGGACGCCCCGGGCGGCGAGGGTGGGCTGGAGGCGCTTGAGCCGATCGGAGAGGACTTTGCCGGTGGTGGGCCAGCCCTTGGGCAGGGGACGGCACTCCTCGCCCGCGTAGAGGCGGCTGAGGTGGTGCAGCCACTCGGTGGAGGTCATCCGCTGCGCCGTGCCCGGTTCGATGCTGGCGGCGTGCTGCAACACCGTCTGCGCCAGCAGGTCGCCCTCGATGACGTCGTCGTTGAGGTCGTCCAGGCTGGTGCGGTAGGCGGTGAGCGCGCCGAAGCCGGTCGCGGCGTCGAGCTGCGCGCACAGGTGCGCGAAGTCCGCCATCCGCAGATCGGTCGGGGTCTCGGCCAGGGCCGCGCGGACCTTCACCGTCAGGTCCAGCAGGGACCCGAGGATGACGGGCAGCACCTCTTCGAACTCGGTCCACAGCTCCGCCTCGGTGCGCCGCACGCCGGGCCGCTCCAACCGGAGCGGCAACAGCCGCTCCGCGAGGTCGGGGCGGATGACGCCGACGTCGATGCCGGTCAGCAGCAGGGGGCGGCGGTAGCGGGCACGCACGACGTCCCCGTCGGTGAACAGGGCCCGCTTGACGTTCTCCGCTCCGGTGACGATGCAGCACATCGCGTCCGAGAGGTCCGGGGTCATGTGCGAGAGGTTGTCCAGCGCGGTGACCCACCCGGCCGCCACGGCCGCGATCAGGTTCTCCTCGTCCTTGGGGGCGCGGCGCAGGTCGCCGCTCATGCCCTCGATGATCCGCACGAGCATCCTGCCCCCGGTGGACTTGCCCGCGCCCTGGGGGCCGGTGAGGAAGGGGGCGGGGACGGGCACGGAGGGGCCCAGGCAGCCGACGAGCCAGGCGAGGGCCAGGCATTCGGTCTCTGCGGTGGCGAAGTTGCACAGCCTGAGTAGTAGGTCGATGCCCTTGCCGTCGGTGTCCCTGGCGGGCAGGGGCAACTCGCCGGTGAGCTGGGTGCGGCGCCAGCACACCTCTTGCGGGTCAGGGGTGGTGATGTCCCACCCGGTGGGGTGGATGCGCACGGACTGTCCGTCGGCCCGTCCCAGGTCCAGCCAGGTTGCGCCGTCGAAGCCGGGGGCGACGCGGATGTGCACGGGCTGGGTGTCCTCGGTCAGGGCGAGTGCTTCGATCAGGTCCAGTGCCTCCTTGAGCGCGGTGCCGTTGAACACGCCGATGCCGTCGCGGAAGAGTCCGACCATGAGTTCCTGGCGGTGGCTGCCGGTGGTCCCTTGGGAGCGGATGGGGCGGGCCACGGGGTGGCCGTTCTTCTGCGCGTAGACAGTGCCGTCGGCGGTGCGGAAGTAGCGGAAGTGGGCTTGGGCGTAGTCGGTGATGACCTCGCGGGCCGGGGTCTTCTCGTCCTCGGACATGGCTCACATCCCCAGGGCGGTGCGGGCGTTGGTCCACGCGTCGGTGCAGTGCCGGGCCGTCTCCCCCTTGGCCTGCGCGGCCGTGAACAACCGGGAGACGTGGGTGTCGGTGAGGCAGCCGCACCGCCCGTGCGTGGCCAGCACGGCGAGGAAGGTGCGGTACACGGTCGCGTGGATCGCGCTGCGGGCCTCGCTGATGCGCGCTTCGGCCATCGTGATGCCGCGTTCCAGGTAGGCGGGGGTGCGGTGACGGCACACCCCGCCCCCACCCCCGGCGGGCACGCTTACGGCGCACGGCATGGGCCGGGCCGTGGCGGGTTCCTTCACGGCCAGCGCGTGCACCGCTTCCGGCAGGTTCGCGAGGGTGCCGGTACCGGGACCGAGCCAGCGGGCGTAGGCCATCGTGGACTTGAGGTCCACGCCCGGCCTCACCGCGTTCACCGACCGCATGGCGCCCCGGTAGATCCAGTGCTCACCCCGCGTCGTCGGCACGGTGCGGGTCGTGGGCAGGGTGGTGCGGGCCCAGGCGACGGCTTCTGCGTTGTCGAGGTCCACGACGGTCAGCCCGGCCCCGCCCGGGTGGTAGGCGACGGCCGCCGCCTGCCCCCACGCGTGCCGCCAGGGGCCGGAGTCGATGACGTCCGGGTCGATCGTGGCAGCGGCCCACCCGTGGCAGACGCCGGGGCAGTGGCAGGGGCCTGCGGTCTTCATGTTCGGCCGTCCGCCACACGCGTTGTTGGCGCACGCGCGGCAGTTGCCGAACGGCACCTTCCCGGCCCGCAGGGGCAGCACAGGGACACCGGAGGCCGCGAGTGTCAGCGCGGTGCTCAGGCACGGCCTGTTCCGCGCTCGCGGACTGTCGGTGAGTTGGGTCATGCTGGAGACCTCCTAAGTCTCTTGCTGGAGATGGGAGGACAGGGCGGCCCCGGACTTTGGCGAGACGGGGGCCGCCCTCGTGTGTGAAACAGGGGTTGTGAGGGGGTGTGGCGGGGGCCGCTATGCCCCCTCTACGGGGTGCTACTTCGCAGGTCAGGGGGCCTCTACCGGGGGGTCTGCCGGGGTAGTGGTCCCCCGCTACGCGACGGGATGCGGTAGACCCCGGGCGTGGGGGTGCGGGGTAGGGGGTCAGGTAGCGGGGGTGCCCTCTACCGGCTGTGCCGGGGTGCTCTGGCGGGCGGCGAGCAGCAGTTCCTCGGGGACGGCGGCTTCGAGGTCGGAGCGGCGCCATCCGGCGCGGTTGACGCCGGAGATCTTGACCTGCTTGCTGGTGCGCTCGACTCCCGCGGTTTCCAGTTCGGCGGCGAGCTTGTCCGCGTCCCAGTCGCCGTAGCGGTCCTCGTCGGCGTTGACCAGACGGTTCAGCAGGTCGGCGGTGTGCATGCGGTCCGAGTGCCGCATGGCGTCCAGGCAGTCCGAGAGGACCGGGGCGATGACGAACCCGGCCTGGTCAGCCTTGGCCGTCACGTCTCCGGCCGCGTCGCCGCTGATCTGCCCCAGCGGCTCGCGCAGCGCGCGGCCCTTGAGACACAGCGCGTTGAACTCGGTCGTGGTCAGCAGGTCGTTCTTGACCGTGGCGTAGGAGGCGGGCCCGGTGACCAGCACCGTCACACCCGTGTGGTCCTCTGACAGCAGCGAGGCATCCGCACCCGTGGCGGCCTTGCCCGAGCCGAGGACCATGTCGGAGCTGGTCTTGTCGGTGACCTGGGTGCAGCACCGGATGGTGATGATCTCCCGCAGCTTCGTCGGCACCGACTTCGCGTCCGGGCGCTGGCTCGCGTAGTTGGAGATGAACCCGGCAGCCGGTCCGCGCCGCGCGATCCGCCCCAAGTCGTCCACGACCTCTTCCCGCTCCCTGTCGTCCATGGTCAGGAAGGCTTCTTGCAGCTCATCGACGGTCAGGAAGATGAACGGCAGCCGGTACTTCTCGATGATCTGCGGGGTGAGCTTGCCCTCAGGACAGATGGAGGTGGGCAGGCCCCGGAAGAGCGCGAAGCGCCGTTCCATCTCCGCCAGCAGCTCCTTGAGCATGGCCTTGAACGCCTCGATGGCGTCCTGTTCCGCGCCCAGCACGAGGCGGTGGGCGACGTGGCGCATGCCCATCCAGTCCTGCCCGCCCTTGAAGTCGGCCACGTAGTGGCACACCCACGGGTCCAGCAGCCCGGCCGCCGTCATCAGGCGCTGCGTGAACGTCTTCCCCCGGCGTGGCAGGCCGCCGAAGAACATCGACTGCCACACCACCGGGACATCGACGCGGTTGCCGCGTGCGTCCTGGCCGAAGGGGATCGGGTCCCAGATGGAGAAGCGCTCCATCCGCGCGAGCGGGGACGGCGTCGAGTCGGCAAGGTAGGGGTCATCGTCCGCGACCCACATCGAGACCCGGCCTGCGTTGCCGCCCTTCGCGGCGCGGACGCGGGACATGATGACCTGGATCTCGTCCACCCCGAGTTCCTGGGCGAGGACTTCCCGCTTGGCCAGAACATCGGAGGCGGTCTTGCCGCCGCCGCGCGGAAGGTCGAAGACCACCGCCCAGCCCTTGCCATCACGAACCGGGCCCATCACACAGGTGACCTTGGGCCCGTCGTCGTCGCCCTTGCCCGCCTTGAGGAGTCCTGCGGCGCGCAGGGCGTCGTTGAGCTGGGTGGCGGACATGTCCACCCGCAGCGGCGGCGCCGCTTGGTCCAGCAGCCGCGTCTCCTCCCCCCGCCCCAGGTAGGCCAGCGGCACGCCGACAGCCGCCGCAACACCGGTCTGCAACAGCGGGTCGGCCAGGTAGAGGCCCGTCGCGGCGGCGGCCACGCCGGTGGCGGCGATACCGAAGCGCCACCGCCGCGTCTGGGTGCGGACGGCGTGCGCGGCCTGGTGGCGGGCGGCCAGCTCCACATCCTCCGGCCGCGCCCGGGACTGCGCCCGCAGCGCCTTGACGGTGGCGGTGTGGTCCTGCGCGGACAGGGTGGGCCAGATGCCCGCGCAGGCCCGGAACAGGCCGCGCGCGGCCAGCAGCACCGCTTTGAGCAGGTACTTGGGGGTGCGTACGCCGTGGTAGCGGGTGTGCCACCACGACAGCCGCACAAACGCCGTCACGTTCGCCTGGATAGAGGCACGCGAGCGCGCCCAGGCAGGAAGCACGGGTGCGTCGGGAACGGTCAGCCAGTCCGCCAACGGGTTGTCCGGACGGTCCACCGCCTCCACCACCGACACCTCGCCCCCGGTGCCGGCCGAATCCTCACCCGGCGCAGAACCCGGAGCGGGATCGGGCGCGGGCTTGACCAGACTCACTGTCGGCGCGGCCGGTGTGGGGCGGTGGTCGTCGAGGTGGTGCACGGTGCCCATCGCAGGCTCCCGCTGGTCCTGCTGCGGGGTGGCTTCGGGTTCGGGCATGCTGGGTCTCTCCTGTCTGCTTTCGGGTGGTGCAGGGGCCCGCGACGGCCGACGAAGCTGGCAGGCCAAGGGCGGCCGTCGCGGGGCGGATCTACCTGCGGGCGCGTTCCACAGAGCGCAGATGCTTCTCAGCGGCCTTGCGCTTCTCGCGGGCCTGAGCACGCTCGGGGCCGCGAGGGGCGGTGCGCTCCGCGACCGTCGCAGTCGCCACCGCGTCGCGCGCGGCCTTCAACGCCGCCGAGTGGGCCTCAGCCTCACGACGGGCGCGGTCCTCGGCGCGGCGGTCGATCGCGTCGAGCTGCCGCTCGATACGGCTGATGTCGCCCGCCGACCGCTTGGCTCCCTTGGCCAGCAGGCGGGCGCGGGTCAGCTTCTCGGTGCGGGTGTAGAGGCGGTCAGCCATGGGTCAGTGCTCCTTGGTGAAGTCGGCCCACACGGACCGCAGAACGACGACGCAGACCGTCAGCGAGACGGCGCCGATCGCGAACGCGACCATGGACACCGACAGGGCGACGGCCAGGAAGCCGCCGCCGACCCCGATACCGATCCACTTCGCCGCACCCCCGCCGGAGGGCGCGGGCACGGGATGGTGGGGGTGAGTACAGGCAGGCGGCTGCGGACGGTCGTAGCAGCCGCACCCGGCCTCATGCCGATGCGCGGGAACGTTCACGGGAACCTCCGGGAGGGGAATGCCGAAGCGCTGGCCAGGGGGCGCGCGGTGCGGGCTTCCGCACGGCTGAGCTGGTCAGCCCGCACGCGCGGCGTGGTGGTGTTCCAGGGGAAGGGGCGGATGCCGTCAGCGGCCTGGTGGACCCGGATCGCAGCGCCCGAAGGGGCGTCGGGCAGCGGGTAGACCGTGCCGCCCTCCAGCGACGCGAGCAGCCGGGCCGCGTGATGCCCGCAGCCCGCAAGGCCGGAGCCCTGCGCGTCCTGGACGGTGACCGTCACCGGGCCACGGCAGGGGTCCGGGTCGTCGGGATGGGCGGCGGGGCAGCGCGTCATGACCGTCCCTCCGAGCCGACGTGGGGGCCGTCCGGGGCGGCTGTGGTGACGCGCTTCCAGGCGGCCCGCAGACGGACCTCGGAGGCGGCGTGACCGGCGGCACGGAAGCGGCTTGCCGTCTCCCGGTAAGACAGCGGTGGAACCTCGCTGTCCCGGATCTGGACGACCAGCGCGTCCAGCGCCTCATCCGTGAGCGCGGGGGCCGCCTCCAGGGCGGGAACGGGCTGAGTGGGGCCCCAGATGGGGAGTTCCCAGCGGGGTGTGACTCCGGGCGTGACGGGAGCCGTCACGCTGGTCAGCGCCCTGCCCGTGCCCTCACCCTTCCGTGCCTTCTCCAGGGTGGCCCACGCTTGGGAGAGGGTTTCGGCGGTCTTGGCCTGGACGTCGGCGACGCGTGCCCCCGCCTCCGTCACCGCCGCAAGCCGCGTCTCTTCCGTGCCCGCCTCGGCACGCAGCCGGGCGCGAGCCACGGCCGCCTCGTCCCGGGCTTCCTGCTGGATGCCCTGGATCGCCTCCAGCGCGTCCGGGGTGAGCGCGGTGCGCTCCCACAGGCTGTGCACCACCCACAACGCCTTGGCCGCGAGCGGCAGCCAGGCCACAGCCAGCCACGCGGCGGACTCCTCACCGGTGAGCGCGTGGGTCACCAGCACGCCGGTCGCCCCGAGCCCGAAGGCCCAGCCGATACCGGTCACAGTGCGGTTGTGATCGCCCTGCGCGGCAAGTCGGCGTTCGTAGGCGAGGGTGGCCAGCCATCCCCCGTCGATGCCCAGACCGACGACCAGGGCCACCGGCTCGGGCACGGCCGAACCGAGCCACATCACGACCACGGCCAGGGTCAGGACCATGGAGACGGCCGTCATGGCGACGGCGGGCAGCATGGTCGTCGCGCGCATCCGGCGCGCCCAGGCCCTCACGCCGCACCCCCGAGGGTGAGCAGGGCAGCCAGAACCAGCAGGGCCCCGCCCACGCAGGTGAGATCTACCGCGCGCCGCAGGCCCCGGTACTTGGCCACGGCGAGGCGGGAGAGTCCGGCGACGTCGGCCGCCAGGTCCCGGCCGGTGGCGGTGGCGGTGATCTCCTCAGCGGTGAGGGTGGCCCACAGTGGGAAGCCGTGCCGTCCGGCCAGGTTGGGGCGGACCGAGCGCAGCAACAGACCGGCCGCCGCGACCAGCAGACCCATCCCCAGCCCGCCCACCACCACAGCGGCAGCGTTCAGGGGCGCGTCCTTGGCCACCGTCCAGGCCCCGGCCAGCACGGCGCCGACGAACGCCAGCAGCAACGCGGTCTTGCTGTCGGTGCGGGTGATCTCCGCCTTCACTTCGGCGTGCGCGGCCGTCAGCGCGTCCTCGCGGGTCATGCCGCATCCCCCGTCCCCGCCAGATTGGCAGCGGCAGCGCGGGCGTCCAGCACCTTGTGGAAGGCGCGGCGCAGACGCCGCGCGTCCAGCTCGGACGACGTGCGGTTCATGGTGATGATCTGTGCGTCCAGCAGCTCGACCTCGGCGTTGATGACGGGCATCTCCGCCTCGATGGCATCCAGCTCAGCCGCCGTGGGCTCACGCCACGGAGCGAAGGCCGTAACAGCCTCCTGAACAGTCACGATGTGATTCACGGGTGTGTCCTCTCAGACAGGACGGCCCTACAGCGGCCCCGGTGTTCCAGCACCGGGGCCGCGCGCCGTTGAAGGGTGGGCCCCGCCCGTACGGCTGTGCCGGACGGGCGGGGGAAATAACAGTCCGCAGCGCTGTGCGCTGCGAAGCGGTCAGAGTTCATGCGGTGTCTCCTTCGGGAGCGCGCTCCCGTTTCAGGCGTATGGAGACGTGGCCTTTCGGCCTAAGCCCTCCGGTTGACCAGGGGTCCGGGTCCCTCGGCCCGCTCTGTCCCGGGCCCCTCGTCGCGCACGGCGCCAGGCAGCCCGAAGAGGGCCACCCATGGCGACCGCCTTTGCAGTCCTAGGACTGCGCGGCGACTGAGACGACCATGCATCAGTAGTCCTAGGACTGTCAACAGTCCTAGGACTATGTTTCACTGGAGGTCGTCGAGAGGAGTTCTGCATGGCGCCCAAATGGCGAGAGCTGGCGGACCGCTTGGCCCTACAGATCCGGAACGGCGAGTTCGCCCCCGGCGAGCAGTTGCCGTACATCCGGGACCTTGTCGAGGCCGGGGAAGGCTCCAAGGCGACGGTCCACGCTGCTTACAAGGCCCTGGAGGCCGAAGGGCTGGTCACGTCGTCGCGCGGGCATGGCACCGTCGTACGGCCGCAGACTCCGCTCAAGCGGCTGAGCATCGAGCGGTACGACAAGGCGAAGTGGCGCGACGGCGACGAGGTCGCGTTCATCGCGGACCGTGTCGCGTCAGGTCGCACATACCGCCGTGGCGAGCAGACGCAGACGGTCAGCCTCGTCGAGGCACCGCCGGTCGTCGCGGAAGCTCACGGCCTGCCGCCTGGCTCCGAGGTGTACGCGCGGGCTCGGCTCGTGAAGGAAGGCGAGCAGCCGACGCATTCCCTCACCAGCTACTACCGACCAGAACACGTCGAGGGAACACGCCTCGTGGACCCGACCCCGGGCCCGGCCGGTCGCGGTGGCGGTTACCGGGTGCTGTACGACGCCGGGTACGAGATCGACCACATGCGAGAAGAGCTGTTCGCCCGCACCCCGACCCCGGACGAGGTGAAGCTGCTCCTGCTGCCAGCGGGCGAACCCGTCGTAGAGCTGCACCGGAGCACGTACACGGCTGACGGAACGCTGGTCGAGTTCGCCATCGGCGTGCACGCGGCGTCCCGCTTCGCCTGGGCGTACGACTTCAAGGTCCCCGACTCCGCCAACGACCAGACCCCTGAGAAAGGAAGCCCTCGTGCCGAGTGAAGGAAAGCCGCAGCCGATCGACACTGCGGTCATCACGACCCCCAACGACGTCCCCACCACCGACCTGTGGCAACTGGCGCCCCGGCGCGAGCACCACACCGCACGTGTTCTCGGCCAGGACGCGAGCGATGCCGACGCCACGGACGTGCTCGCCGCACTCGCCCTCGGCACCGTGATCCGCCGCGTCCTCGACGACCAGGAGCAGCGTCTGCTGTTCGAGGGGCTGCGGCACGGAGCGACATGGGAACAGCTCGCGGGAGCGCTCGGCGCGACTGATCTCGCACAGGTCCAGGCCGCGTTCATGGCATGGGCCGAGCAGCTCCCGGACGACGAGGCCACCGAGGCGCTGCGCCTCGTGGGAAGCGGGAAGGCGAAGTGATCTCAGCACGAGCATGGGAAGACGCTCAGACCATCTGGGACTACCACCAGATGCACCACGAACCGCGCCCGTGCTCGGTCGCGGTCGGCCTGGGCAGCCACGACCTGGGCGTAGCCGATACGACGGTCGGTCTCTATCGGCGCGGCATGGCGCCGCTCATCCTCTTCACGGGCTCGACGAGCCCCACGACGCGGGAGCGCATGCCGCGCGGTGAAGCGGTCCACTACCGGGAGCGCGCCCTTGAGCTGGGCGTCCCGGACTCCGCCGTGCTCGTCGAGCCGAACGCCCGCAACACGGGCGAGAACATCCGCTTCAGCCGGGCCGTGCTCGAAGAACAGGGCGTCGACGTGAAGTCGGTGCTGCTGGTCAGCAAGCCCTACGAGGAGCGACGGGCGTACGCCACGGCCCGCAAACTGTGGCCGGACGTCGAGATCGTGAGCGCGTCCACCCCGATGACGCTCACGGATTACGTCGACTCGATCGGGGATGCGCGGCTGGTCATTGACATGCTGGTCGGCGCGCTCCAGCGCTTGCTGATCTACCCCGAGCAGGGGTTCATGGTCGCCCTGCCGGTGCCCGACGACGTGATGGGCGCTTACGACCGGCTGCGCGAGGAGGGGTTCACGAGCCGCCTGGTGGCGTCGTAGACGAGGGGCCGGTGGGCCGCTCAGGTGTCGGCGGGTGGCTGGCCGACGTAGGTGCCGCGTCCCTGCACGGTCCATACCGCGCCGTCCTCGGCCAGTAGCGCGATGGCGCGCCGGACCGTGGACCGGGCCAAGCCGTACTCCTGAACCAGTCGGGTCTCCGAGGGGATCGGTCGCCCCTCTGCCCAGTCGCCGCGCGCGATGCGGGCACGCAGGATCTCGGCGAGCTGCCGGTACGGGGTCACCGGTCCTTCGTGGTCAATCTCCGCGTTCGGGTCTGCGGCCATGGTCATGACGCTATGCAGGCCCATACGGCGCAGCACTTTGAGATACGTATCGATACGAGTCGAGACAGTGCGATACAAGTAGGTCTACGCTGCGGACACGAAGAAGCCCCGACAGCCGGGCGAACGGCTTCGGGGCGCGGACACCAGCTTGAGGAGCTGACGCCGTGACCGACTCTAGCCGGACCCGCCGAACGGATGAAGCACCCCGTCATTCGGGTCTGAGGCTGCGGGTGTACCGGATCAACGCGGTGACCGGGGTTCACACGGAGCTGCCCGCAGTGGATACGACACCGGGTGCCCCGCTCATCAGCAACAGGTACCCGCTGTGTCTCTGCGGCTCCCCCCGCTGCCCCGACCGCAAGGCGCGCGGCGATGAGCGGTGAGACGACGCCCCGGTATCCACTGGGCCCGTGCCGCACCTGCGGCAGGTACGGGCCGGATGTAGAGGTCATCCCGAAGGTGCCGCAGGAGAAGGGCCGGGTGCGGGACGTGCTCGCCTGCGCTCAGCACGCGCCCACGTACATCGCCTCCAGCCGTGATCTGGAGTGGCTAGCCCGTCGCCGCTCGGCCGCAACCGGGGAGGCGTTCGAGGAAGCGCTCACCGTCCTACGCGGCGTCCGCCAGCAGGCCATCACCACGGCGGGTGACTCATGAGCGAACGTGCCCATCAGCCCTGCGCGTTCTCAGCCCGCCTGGTTGGGAAAGTGATGCTGAATGGCTCATTCCGCGAGTAGCGTGCCAGGTCAGAAAGGGTGGGCCCCGCGCACGCGGGGGTGGTCCCAAGGCGAGCAAGGGGAAGAACTCAGCACAGAAGTGGTCCCCGCGCACGCGGGGGTGGTCCCCGGTCGCCTCTGGCCCGCTGTTCGCGCTCAGAGTGGTCCCCGCGCACGCGGGGGTGGTCCGGCGGTGACGCGCGATGAGCTACACCACCCGCCGTGGTCCCCGCGCACGCGGGGTGGTCCCTCTCTGCCAGCTAAAAGTTTGCTCGGAGGCATTCATGCCAACAAGCCCGTGGGTCGTTAGCTCGTACTGCAACGAGGAGGAGAGCGCGTGCCTGGAGGCGCGCACGGTCCCGCACGGCGTCGAGGTGCGGGACTCCACCGATCACGGTCGCCCCAGGATCGCGTTCGGCGTCGGCGCCTGGACCGCGTTCCTGGAGGGGTACAGCATCACAGACGCCTGAACAGTGGGAGGCGTTCGGCGGTCCGGCTTGCGGAGTGGTTCCCCGCGCACGCGGGGAGCCACTTTCCCCAGGCGTCCCCCAAGGCGGCCCCGGGCATGGGAAGCCCTGGTCAGATGTGGTGGAACTGGCTCGCCGCGAAGCTGTCGATGCTCAGCACTGGGCCGTCTCTGGGCCGTCCGAGGGGGACCAACAACCACCAACGACCCCCCTCAATAACCCACCTCCCGTTGCTCCGTAGCAGGTGAGACGGCATTCGTGCAGGACCGCCGTTGCGGCTATCAGTCCCAGGGCAAGAAGTAACCACGCCCCGGCCCCCACACCCCGACGACCGAGCCCCCTGCCCGCGGCCACCCCGCGAACAGGGGGCTCGGTCTTTGGCAAGCACCACCTGACCAGCACGTATAGCATCAACGCTATGGCATGGGGTACGGTTGAGCTAGAGCCCGAAGTGGATCAATGGATTCATGACCTGTCCGACGAAGAATGGGCCCAGGCGCTCTTTCACCTGGATCTACTGGAAGAGTGGGGTGTCGAACTCGGCTTTCCCTATACGAGCCAGTTGGAGGGAAAATTTCGCGAGCTGCGGTTCTACTGTGGCGGACAACGGGTGCGGATCACCTATTTCGTCACCGGTGAGCGTCGCATCATCATGCTCACCGTGTTCCGCAAAACGCGTCAGCGTGAGCAGGCCGAGGTGGGGCGGCCAAGCGCGCGATGCGGGTATGCGTCGAGGCAGGCCACACCGTGGATGGCGAGGAGACATCGTGAGCGCTCCAGAACGACGTACGCTGAGCGACCTGAAATCCGGCGAACGTTTCAACCGGCCGACCGTGCGTGAAGCGTACGAGCTGACCCGGTTGCGCTTCGAGCTCGCTGAAGTGGTTCGGCGACGCCGCGAAGAGCTCGGATGGTCACAGGCGGAGCTTGGGCGCGAGACGGGGATGACCCAGTCCAGCATCGCTCGCTTCGAACACGGCGGCACTCAGCCCACGCTGACCACGCTGGAGCGGCTTGCCGAGGCACTGGGACTGGTCCTCAAGGTCGAGATGACGACACCCCCGGACCCGGAGGCCGAATCCCACCGCGACCTTAGCCCTGTGTGAGCCCCCTCCGGGGACACGACGCCCGACGACCGAGCCCCCTGTCCGCGGCCACCCCGCGGACAGGGGGCTTGTTCGCGCCCTACCGGACGGGCCGTCCGCTTCCCTACCGTGGCTCGTTCGCGGAGGAACCCGACGGCAGGAGGCACCATGCGCGCGACCGCGACCAGCACGGCTCTCGCACACGGTCCGGACGACGACGACACCGACGACGACCGGCAGCAGCGCGAAGAGGACGAGCGGCGACGCAACGACTGGGGAGCCGCATAGGGCCCCGCCCTCTCCCCGGTCCTCTCCCCGAGCGCTGAACGTCCGATCACGATCACGATCACGAGGCGCACCGTCCCCGCCCTGCTTACGCTCGAAGCGTGACCGACGCACCAGGCGCGCAGGGCGGCGACGGCGCCCGACGGAGCCGGGACCGTGCGGGACCGGCACCCGCCGACGCTCCCGCTCCCGCTCCCGCTCCCGCCCTCGCCCCCGCCCCCGAGGCGGACGACGCCCCGCTCCCGCGCTGGGCCCTCCTCCCCGGCGAGCTGGCAGCGGCGCTCGCGAGCGGTCAGCCCCCGGACCCCGGCGGCGCGACCCGCGCGGACGGCACCCGCCCAGCCCACCGCGTCCACCCAGCCCACCGCGTCCACCCGATCCACCGCACCCCGCGCGACTGGGCCGTCGACGCCGTGCTCTTCGCCGGTGCGGTGGTCCTGTGGTGGCTGATGCTGGACTACAACCACGACGCCGAGGCCCGCTTTCTGCCCGGCTGGCTCTCCGCCGCCGACGCCGTGCTGGGCGCCTTCGCCTGCCTCGCGCTGTGGGCGCGCCGGCGCTGGCCGCTGGCCGTCGCGCTGGTGCTGGTCCCCGCAGGTGCCGTCAGCAACACCGCCTTCGGCGCGCTGATGACCGTCGTCCTCAACCTCGGTCTGCGGGTCCCCTGGCGGCGGGCGCTGCTGGTGCTGGGGCTGTACATCGCGGCGTCGGCGCCGTACGTGCTGGTCTACTCGGTCCCGTACGAGGGCGGCTGGTCCAGCGCCACCTTCGTGCTCGCCTTCTACCTGGTCTTCTTCGCCTGGGGCGCCGCCATCCGGGCCCGCCGCCAGCTCGTCGTACGGCTGCGCGCCGACGCCGAGCGCGAGCGCCGCGAGCACGCGCGCAGGCTCGCCGACACCCGCCGCGCGGAGCGCGAGGCCATCGCGCGCGAGATGCACGACGTGCTGGCCCACCGCATCTCGCTGCTGTCGGTGCACGCGGGGGCGCTGGCCTACCGTACGGAGCAGTCGGCCGCGGGCGGCGGCCCCGCGCTCGGCGACGCCGAGGTGCGCGAGAGCGCCCAGGTCATCCGCGACAACGCGCACCACGCGCTCGAAGAGCTGCGCGAGGTGCTGCACGTGCTGCGCGCCGACGAGAGCGGCGGCCAGGACGCGCCCTCGGCCCCGCAGCCGACGCTCGCCGACCTCGCCGAGCTGGCCGAGGAGGCCCGCGCGGCGGGACAGTCCGTCACCCTGCGCCGCGCCCTCGCGCCCGACCCGGCGAAGACGCTGCGCGCCCAGCACGAGCGCACCGTCTACCGCGTCGTGCAGGAGGGCCTCACCAACGCGCGCAAGCACGCTCCGGGCGCCGCCGTCACCGTCACCCTCGAGGGCGGGCCCGGCGGGGATCTCGTGGTCACCGTGGTCAACCCGCTGCCGCCGGGGCTGCGGCCCGCCGGGATTCCCGGCGCGGGCGCGGGGCTCACGGGGCTGCGCGAGCGCGTCACGCTGGACGGCGGCGCGCTGGACCACGGCAGCGCGGACGGCTCCTTCCGCCTCCGCGCCCGCCTCCCCTGGCCCGCTCCCGCGCCCCCTCCCGCTCCCGACGCCGACCCCGGCCCCGAAGGGGACTCCGGGCAGCGCTGAGGGCCCCGTCCCATCGAACCGGACAGGGCCCTCAGCACCGGTGCCGGTGCCGTCACATGGGCACCAGGGACGACAGCGCGTCAGCCGCAGCAGCCACCGCACTGGCACGGGCCGCCGGACTGGCAGCCGCATCCGCAGCCGGGGCCGCAGCCGCAGGCCCCCAGCAGGGGCAGCGACCTGCGGCCCTCCTCGATGTGCTCGGTGGACGTACGGGTGTCGGGGGAGTCAGCCATGAGTTCCCTCCTCGGCAAGGAAAGGCGTGAGCTTCGCCCGCCTCCTGCCCATTGCACCGTCCGCCGGAGCGGGCGCATCGAGGGCGCGTGGTTGCACGTGCCGCCCCGCCGGGGCGGCACGCGGGCCGCGCGGCGCTCAGGCGCCCTCGACGGGGGCCGTGCCGTCGTTCGCCGCAGCGGCCGGGTCGATCTCGTCGGCGTAGTCGCCCGTGACCAGGTAGACGACGCGGCGCGCGACGGAGACCGCGTGGTCGGCGAAGCGCTCGTAGTAGCGGCCGAGCAGGGTGACGTCCACCGCCGTCTCGATGCCGTGCTTCCAGCGGTCGTCCATCAGGTGCTGGAAGAGCGTGCGGTGGAGGTCGTCCATCGCGTCGTCGTCCTGCTCCAGCTGCATGGCCAGATCGACGTCCTTGGTGATGATGACCTCGGCGGCCTTCGCCATCAGCCGCTGCGCGAGCTGCCCCATCTCCAGCAGGGTCGCCTGGAGGTCACGGGGCACGGCGGACTCGGGGAAGCGCAGCCGTGCCACCTTGGCCACGTGCTGGGCCAGGTCCCCCGAGCGCTCCAGATCGGCGCTCATCCGCAGCGAGGTCACGACGATCCGCAGGTCGGTGGCGACCGGCTGCTGGCGGGCCAGCAACTGTATGGCGCGGGTCTCCAGACCGCGCTGGAGGTCGTCGACCTTCTCGTCCGCCGCGATGACGCTCTCGGCGAGCTTGAGGTCCGCGTCCAGCATCGCCGTGGTGGCGCGGCCGATAGCGGAACCTACGAGCCGGGCCATCTCGACCAGGCTGTCGCTGATCGAGTCCAGCTCCTCGTGGTACGCGTCCCGCATGACTGTCCTTCCCTCGCATGGGTCGTTTCCGAAAGGCTCCGGGGCGCTCCGTCGGCGCTCCCGTCGAAGAGCACGAGCCTCTCCACGCTCCCACGCTCCGTCCGAAATGCGTCCGGATCCGCCCTCCGGAGTGAACCGCCACCGTCACCGAGGTGAACTCTGAGAGACGGTGCCCCTTCGCCATGATCACTCGACGCGCCCGTACCGCGTCCCCTCCGGGCCCGTACCGGTACGGCACGGGACGAAGCGCCCGGAGTGCCCCGCTCCGCCCCCGCCCCGCCCCCGACCCGCTCTCCCAAGGGGCGCCGGGCCCGCGTACAGAGTGAACCAGCACCGACCTGACGGTGAATTCTGGGGGACGAGTGTTCGAGCTGGGACCAATAGGTCTGGGGGACTGTCACGACGGGCGCATAACCTGGACGCATGGACGTGAACGCGGCGGTCGCCGCAGCGGCAGCGATCGCCGGTCTCTGCACCGGCGTCATCGCCGTACTGGCGTTCCGCTGGAGCGAACGCGAGCAGGCCCGCCCCACGCGGACCTCGCTGCACACCGATGCGGTGCTCCCCCCGGGGGTCGACACCGTGCTGTCGGTGCTGCGCTCCTCCGCCGTCGTGCTGGACGAGAGCGACGCCGTCGTCAAGGCCAGCTCGGCGGCGTACGCGCTGGGGCTCGTGCGCGGCGGGCAGCTCGCCGTGGAGCCGATGCTCCAGATGGCACGCGACACCCGGCGGGACGGCGAGATACGCCAGATCGAGCTGGACCTGCCGCGCAGGGGCACGGGACGGGGCGACGCCCTCGCGGTCTCCGCGCGAGTGGCCCCGCTCGGCTCCCGGCTGGTGCTGCTGCTGGTCGAGGACCTGACCGAGGCGCGCAGGATCGAAGCGGTGCGACGGGATTTCGTCGCCAACGTGAGCCACGAGCTGAAGACCCCTGTCGGCGCGCTCTCCCTCCTCTCCGAGGCCGTCATGGACGCCTCGGAGGACCCGGAGGCCGTCGAGCGCTTCGCGGGCCGGATGCAGAATGAGGCGAACCGTCTCACCAGCCTCGTCCAGGAGCTGATCGATCTCTCCCGGGTGCAGAACGACGACCCCCTGGAGGACTCCGAGCCCGTACGCGTGGACGAGCTGGTCGGCGAGGCCATAGACCGCTGCCGGCACACCGCGAGCAGCAAGCACATCAACCTGGCAGCGGGCGGCACCGAGGGGCTTCACGTGTGGGGCAACAGGGGCCAGCTCGCGGCGGCGCTCGGCAACCTCGTCGAGAACGCCGTCAACTACTCCCCGGCCCGCACGCGGGTCGGGATAGCCGGGCGCCGCATAGCGGCCCCCGGCGGAGACCTGATCGAGATCGCGGTGACCGACCAGGGCATCGGGATCTCGGAGAAGGACAAGGACCGGATCTTCGAGCGCTTCTACCGCGTCGATCCGGCGCGCTCCCGCGCCACAGGTGGCACCGGCCTCGGCCTCGCCATCGTCAAGCACGTGGCCGCCTCGCACGGCGGGGAGGTCACCGTATGGAGCGCCGAGGGACAGGGCTCCACCTTCACCCTGAGACTGCCGGAGGCGGCGAGTGCGAGGGAGAGGGCAGAGGCGGACCGGCGCGGCCGGGACCGCCTCTCCGGCGCGTTGCAGGAACCGGCCGTCTTCGAGGACGAGGAGCGGCCGTACGAGGACGGCCCACCGGTCGACCGACACCACACGTCAATTGATTCGCTTCGCGACACTGATTCTGCCCCGGAGGTCCGCCCGTGACCCGAGTGCTCGTCGTCGAGGACGAGGAATCGTTCAGCGACGCACTGTCGTACATGCTCCGCAAGGAAGGCTTCGAGGTCGCCATCGCGTCCACGGGGCCGGAGGGGCTGGATGAGTTCGAACGCAACGGCGCCGATCTGGTGCTGCTCGACCTGATGCTGCCGGGGCTGCCCGGCACGGAGGTGTGCCGCCAGTTGCGCGGCCGCTCCAACGTCCCGGTCATCATGGTGACCGCCAAGGACAGCGAGATCGACAAGGTCGTCGGTCTTGAGATAGGTGCCGACGACTATGTGACCAAGCCCTTCTCCTCGCGCGAGCTGGTCGCGCGGGTGCGGGCCGTGCTGCGCCGCCGCGGCGAGCCGGAGGAGGTCACTCCGGCGGCCCTGGAGGCCGGGCCCGTCCGCATGGACGTGGACCGTCACGTCGTCACCGTGGGCGGCGGCAAGGTGGACCTCCCGCTGAAGGAGTTCGACCTGCTGGAGATGCTGCTGCGCAACGCGGGCAGAGTGCTGACCCGCATGCAGCTCATCGACCGCGTCTGGGGCGCCGACTACGTAGGGGACACCAAGACGCTCGACGTCCACGTCAAGCGGCTGCGCGCCAAGATCGAGCCCGACCCGGGCGCGCCCCGCTACCTCGTGACGGTCCGGGGCCTGGGCTACAAGTTCGAGCCGTAAACCGGCCCGCAGGGCCGCGAGCGAGTCACCGTCGCACGAGGCGAGGCGTACGTAGCACGAGGAAGCCCCTCCGCCCGGGACCTTGGGTTCTAGTGGTCGTTGCAACACCCCAGTTCAAGGGGTGCGATGGACTTTGAGGTCCGCAAGGTGCGCTCGGCGCAGGGGCGCAGGAAGCTCCACGCTGAGCGGGCGGAATACTTCCGGCTGGTGAAGGCGGGATACACCAACAAGGAAGCATCCGCGGCGGTCGGTGTGAACGAGCGCACCGGACGTGAGTGGCGCAATGGCCGGTGGGACCCTCAGCGGCTCAGACCGCCAGCGGCCCAGGCGACGCGCCGCCCCGATCAGGAGCGCGTCTACATCAAG
>NZ_BAAGSO010000078.1:0-30173 GCF_054782395.1 Streptomyces daliensis
GGTGACGCCCCTCCGCAGATCTCTTGCTCGGGAACGTCGGCTAGTCGTAGCGCCGGGAAGCTCACTGTTCAGTTCTCAACCAAGCGGGCGCTTCCTTCGTACTCACCCCTGCGGGCTTTCCTCCGGACGCTGTCTGTGCAGGTCAAAGCAGCCGCAAGGTGACCCCTCCGCTTGCTTAGGGGGGGTTGCCGCCTTGCTTGATAGGTACCGTAAGCAAACCGGCGCGTGCGCGCAACCCCCTCTCGCGATAGAGTCTGATAGCCCCCCTAGGCGAGGATCGGAGAACAGTGGAAGACGACATGAAGCGGATCTCTGAAATCGCGGTCCCGGTCGACCGCGCCAAGGCCGCAATCGACCTGCTGGCGACCTATCAAGGGCGGGTGACGGAGCTGTCCCGCATCCGACGCGAAGCGATCGAGGAAGCGCAGGCGACGGGCATGACCCAAGCCGAGATCGCCGCAAAATTGGGAGTGAGCCGCGGGCGGGTCGGGCAACTGGCGTCGGCGGGCCCGCCCCCAGAGCGGGCGTTCTTCGGGACCGACCTGGTTACCGTGTCACTCGGCGGTAAGCCTGAGGCTGGCAAGGAGCCAGGCCAGAACTCCAGCGCTGTCGTTGTCCGAGAAGACCTCGATAACTTCGAGCACCTGCGCAAGTTGCTCGGCAGCATGAAGCTCGAAGCGCAGTACGAGGTCATTCCACCGAACGGCATCGTCAACCTGAACCGCGAGAATCACGTGGTGATCTGCGGCCCCCGGCTGTCGCCCATCGTGGCTCAGGTACTGGAAGGGGATTACGACCTTGGGTTCGAGAAGGACCACGCCTGGCACCTGGTAGACCGGAAGGCGGGCCAGATCTACCGGTCCCCTAATGACGAAGACGGCACGGCTGGAGACTTCGGCTACCTGGGACGGCTGCCGCGCCTGGACGGCCGAGGCACGTTCCTCTACATCGCCGGTATTCACGCCATAGGAGCCAACGGAGTAGTGCACTACCTGGAGCACAACTTGGCTGAGCTGTACCGGGAGGTACGGACGAAGCGCTTCTCAACGCTGATCTCCTGCCGCTACACCCCCGAGACTCTCGAAGTAACCGAGAGCCGCAGGGTCGCCCCGCTGTACCGACACGAAAGCTGATCATGCGCGTCTGCCTGAACACACAGCCCGGGGGGAGCAACCCTAACGAAGACTGGGTTGCTGGCACCCCTAGTCTCGCCGTGGTGCTCGATGGACTCAGCACAGCGGGGCTGCCCACAGGCTGTAGCCACGGTGTCCCGTGGTACGTCGCTCACCTCGGCGGCTACCTCACGGCCGCGCTGGCGAATCCTGACCGGTCACTTTCGGACGGCCTGTCAGAAGCGATCGAACGAGTGGCCGCGCACCACCCCGAGTGCGACCTGAGCAACCCCGGAACGCCATCGGCCACCGTGGCGGTACTGCGGCAGGGGGTCACCACCTTTGAGCACCTCGTGTTG
The DNA here is from genome assembly GCF_054782395.1 of Streptomyces daliensis. NCBI lineage: Bacteria > Bacillati > Actinomycetota > Actinomycetes > Kitasatosporales > Streptomycetaceae > Streptomyces > Streptomyces daliensis. Next base: position 1,472 of record NZ_BAAGSO010000078.1, read on the forward strand.
GCTGACTCGCCGATCGTCCTGGAGCGCGCCGGTAATTACGAGGTCCTCACCGACCTCCGCGTGGACGACGTGCTGCCTGAGCTGCAAGCAGATGTCGCCAGTCACGAGACACACACACCGGGGCACCGCGAGGCTCTACAACGTCTCGTACACGCCCAGCGGGAGGTGCGGAACACGCCAGAGGGGTACTGGGTGGCCTCCAGCACTTCCGAAGCCGCACATCACGCGCTGACGGGAGCGACCCCGATCGGTGAGGTGCAGGCCGCTGCCGTCATGTCAGACGGGGTCTCACGACTCGTGACCGAGTACCGGATGGCTGACTGGGCCGGAGTCTTCAAGGTCCTACGTGCGGACGGCCCTCACGGACTGATCGAGTCGGTTCGCAGGATCGAAGCCACCGATCCCACTGGGCAGCGGTGGCCACGCTACAAGTCGGGAGATGACGCCGCTGTGGCCTTTTGCCAGTGGTGACCAGAGGCATCCGACGCCCCTGACCCCCATGGACTCCCGAAGGGATCGAGAATCAATGAAGCACCAGGTCAGGGCACCCGAACTCGTTTCACTGTAGACGGTCAGTCACGCTCATCTACAGGGCGGACGAACGAGCCCATGCCCGGGGTCGTGGTGATCAGCCCCTCCTCCCGCAGCGCTGCGGTGACCTTCCGAACCGTCACCCGGGCAACGCCAAACTCCTGCTCCATCTGCACTTCGGACAGGAGGTGCCGCGCGGGGTACTCGCCACTGGCGATCCGCGAACGGATCACGTCTGCGATCTGCTCCCACTTCGGCTTCGTCGGGTCGTAATCGATCACGTTCGGATCGTACGTACCAGCGCACAACCAGACATAGACGCCCCTATGAGCACCTAGGGGTAGACAGGCATATACAGGCTTCCTAGCGTGGACCTCCACAAGGACCTCGGAAGCCCGCTCAGGATGGCTATCGAGGCGGATCGGAAGCCACCAGGAGCAACGCCATGGCCGACCCAAGCCCGCTGCGTCGAACGGGCGAATCACCCTCGCTGCCCGCGCACCCAGGACTGACGTTCAAGATCTACAGGGTGAACCCCCACACTCTGGAGCGCGGCCCCGCGACCCTCGTCCGTGCCAAGCCCAGCAAGGCGCCCCTGGCCAGTCAGACGTTCCCGCCGTGCCGCTGTGGCTCCCCCCGCTGTCCCGACAGGGAGGGAGCACGGTGACGAGCGGCGAGACGGAGCCCGGCTATCCGTTCCCTGTAAGGGGCACCTCGCCGGGCCGTCGCTGGGCCGTCGGAGGGTGCCTCGCGACAACCAACGACGACCAAGGACGACCGCTGGTCAGCAGGTCAGCGCCCTTGTGGATTCCAACATCCGAGGCGACAGGGCGGAAACATCAGTTCTTCGGCTTCTGAGATTCCCTCGCCCCGGATCTCCTCCGTCCGGTGATGCCACCGGCAGCACTGGGTAGGTAGACGGCGGCCACCAGGGCATTCCCCCCGGCATGTAGGCACGAGCCCCGGCCCGCTCCCGTACCGCGTGACCAGCGGCCGGGCTAGTGGGCCGGTGCTTCCGGCGAGCCCGGTTCCGGGTCGGCCGCGCCCGGGGTCGCCGGAGACGCCGGAGACAGAGCGCGGGTCGTGCGCGGGCGCGGGGTGCGCTGGCAGCGGGGGCAGAAGTAGCTGGAGCGGTTCATCCAAGCGCGACGGCGCATAGGGGTGCCGCAGCGGCGGCAGGGCTCGTCCTCGCGCCCGTAGGCGTCGAGGGAGCGCGCGAAGTAGCCGGACTCGCCGTTCACGTTGACGTAGAGGCTGTCGAAGCTCGTGCCGCCCACGGCCAGGGCCGCGTTCATCACGTCGCGGACATGGCCCAGCAGCTCCGTCGTCAGGGGGCGGGTCAGGGTCGCGGTGGGGCGGTCGTAGTGGAGGCGGGCGCGCCAGAGCGCCTCGTCGGCGTAGATGTTGCCGACGCCGCTGATCAGCGACTGGTCGAGCAGCGCACGCTTGACCGTCGTACGGCGGCGGCGCAGGGCCGCGTGGAACGCGGCGTCGTCGAAGTCCGGGTCCAGGGGGTCGCGGGCGATGTGCGCGATGACGTCGGGCAGCCCGTCGGCCGTCTCCGGGTGGAGCGAGAGTCCGCCGAAGGTGCGCTGGTCGACGAAGCGCAGCTCACCCGCTCCGGGGTCGGTGAAGGCTATGCGGATGCGCAGGTGCTTCTCGTCCGGGGTGCCGGGCGGCTGGATCAGCAGTTGCCCGCTCATGCCGAGGTGGGCGAGGACGGAGACGCCCGCGTCGCCCAGCGGCAGCCACAGATACTTGCCGCGCCGCATGGCCGTGCCGATCCGCCGGCCCTTCAGGCGCGCGGCGAAGTCGTCGGGCCCCGCGAGATGGCGGCGCACGGCGCGGGGGTGCAGGACCTCGGCCTCGGCGACCGTACGGCCTGCGGCCCAGCGCTCCAGTCCGCGGCGCACCACTTCGACCTCGGGCAGCTCGGGCAAGGCTTCCTCCTCGGGAGGGGTCACGGCGAACGGGAGCGGCGGGCGCGGGCGGGGTGCACGGGCGTGGGACGCCTCCACGCACCGGCGCGGGCCCCTGGGTGAGTGCGTCACCCGGTGGACCCGCGCCGGAGGGGGCTGTTTCACGCGCCCCTGGAGGTCGCCTTCTGCTCGGAGGAGGCGTCTTCGGCGCCGTCGCCCGACGCCGAACGGATCGCGTGCCAGGCGGCCTCGGCCGCCTGCTGCTCCGCTTCCTTCTTGCTGCGGCCGGTGCCGGTGCCGTGCGCGACACCACCGACGCGGGCAGCAGCCGTGAAGGTCTTCTCGTGGTCGGGGCCGGTCTCGGTGACCACGTACTCGGGAACGCCCAGCCCCTCTGCCGCCGTCAGCTCCTGGAGGCTGGTCTTCCAGTCCAGTCCTGCGCCGAGGTTGGAGGACTTCTCGATCAGCGGGTCGAAGAGCCGGTGCACCAGCTCGCCCGCCGCGTCGAGCCCCTGGTCGAGATAGACCGCGCCGATCACGGCTTCCAGGGTGTCCGCGAGGATCGACGCCTTGTTCCGGCCGCCGGTGCCCTCCTCGCCCCGTCCGAGGCGGATGAAGGCCCCCAGATCGAGACCGCGCGCGACCTCGGCGAGGGCGCGCGAGTTGACCACGGCGGCGCGCAGCTTCGCGAGCTGGCCCTCCGGGAGGTCGGGGTGCACGCGGTACAGCGTGTCGGTGACGACGAGGCCGAGGACCGAGTCGCCGAGGAACTCAAGCCGTTCGTTGGTGGGCAGGCCGCCGTTCTCGTACGCGTACGAGCGGTGCGTCAGCGCACGCACCAGAAGGGCGGACTCGAGTACGTACCCGAGCCGCCCTTCCAGAAGCGTGTGAGACGAGGCCGCATCCACCAGGTCCGCCTGTGCCGGTTCGCTCCCGCCGCGGCGGGCAGCGCTTCCGGTCGTGTGGGCGTCTGACATGGAGCCTGTCACCCGCCGATCAGACCTCGAGGACCTGACGCTTGTTGTACGTGCCGCAGCTCGGGCACGCGATGTGCTGCTGCTTCGGCTCCTGGCAGCGCTCGCACTTCACCAGGGTGGGGACCGCAGCCTTCCACTGCGACCGGCGGTGGCGCGTGTTGCTGCGCGACATCTTCCGCTTCGGAACAGCCACGGCTACTTCTCCTGTGAGTCATCCCCGCGGACACGGGGCACGTTGTCCTTCTCGCCGTCCCTGATGGTTTCGGCGAGTCCCTGCAATGCCGCCCAACGGATGTCGACGGCGTCTTCGTGATGGTGGTCCGGGTCGTCCAGGAGCCGCACCCCGCACTCGGGGCACAGCCCGGGACAGTCCTCCCGGCACACCGGCTGCAACGGCAGTGACAGCACCACCGCGTCCCGCAGCACGGGCTCAAGGTCGAAAAGATCGGCCTCAAGGAAGAGCGTGTCCTCCTCCTCGACGTCGTCGCCGGGCTCCGCGCTGTGGCGGCTCCGGTCGTCGGCGTCGGGGTAGGAGAACATCTCCTGGAAATCCGCTTCGCACTGCTGCTCAAGCGGCTCCAGACACCTTACGCACTCCCCCTTGAGCGGCGCATGGGCGGTGCCGGTGACCAGCACCCCTTCCATGACCGACTCCAGGCGGAGGTCGAGCTCGATGGTCGCATCGTCCGGGACGCCGATGACCTCGATACCGAGGTTCCCGGGAGACTCCACCGTGCGGGAGAGCCTCTTCATCGCACCAGGACGCCGCCCCAGCTCACGTGTGTCGAACACGAGAGGGGCACGGTGGTCGAGGGGGGAGTTCAGAGCTTCCTGCTTTCTACGGACTTTCTACGGTGAGGCTCACCGCCCGGGCCTTGCGCGTCCGGGCAGCCGTCATCGCGGACATGATGCGCGACCGAAGAGCCAGGATACTGGACGCCCAGCCCATGACCCAATCCGGACGGGCCGGGGCCGGGACCGGCCGGGTCAGTGCCCGCTCAGGGGCCGGCCGACGCCCCTTCCGGGGCGGGTCAGCGCCCGCCCTGCCCGTAGCGCTCCTCGTACTGACGCACCTGTTCCAGATCGATCATGCTCGTGTCGAAGAGGCTGGTCTCGTCGAGCTGGGGCTGCTGCTGCACCTGCTGCGGATGCCCCTGGTGGGCCTGCTGCTCCGGCGCGTAGTGCTGCTGGAAGCCCTGGGCGTACTGCTGCTGGTGCTGGTCGTAGCCCTGTGGCTGCTGCGCGTAGTACGGGTCCTGCTGCTGGCCGTAGTAGGGGTCCTGCTGGTAGCCGTACGGGTCCTGCTGCGGGAAGTCCTGCGGGTAGTAGTAGCCGTCCTGGTGCTGCTGGAAGTCCTGCGGGACCTGCTGGACCTGCTGCGGGTGCTGGACGTGCTGGGCCGCGTACGGGTCCGTCGCCTCCGCCATGGCGGGCTGCGCGGGCTGGTGGTCCGGCTGGGGCGGTACGTGCGGCTGGTGGTCCGGCTGGGGCTGGTACGGGGGCTGCTGCCGGCCGTGGGGCTCGGCCTCGTCGTGGGAGTGCACCCGGTCGGCGGGCGAGGCGGCGAGGCCCGCCAGGAAGTCGGCGTCGCTCGTGTGCACCTGGCCGCCCGCGCCGTCAGGGTCGAGCAGGTGGGCGCCCAGCTCGTCGGATGGCTGGTGGCCCAGCAGTTTCTGACGGCCGCGGCCGACGGCCTCCAGCGTCTTGGAGAGCACCGCGGAGACGGAGCCGAGGCGCGCGTCCACGTAGGCGTCGGCGCGCTGCCGCAGCTCGTTCGGGTCGGCGGTGCGCTCGGGGGCGTCCTGCGCGTACTCCTCGCTCCACTCCTCGGAGCCGGGGCCGCTGCCGAGCAGCTTCTCGCGCCCGCGCTCCACCGAGCCGATGGTCTTGCTCAGCACGACCTCGAAGTTGGCGAGCTTGCTGTCGACGTAGTCGTCGGCCTCGGTGCGGATCTCCTGCGCCTCCTGGCGGGCCTCCGCGAGGATGCGGTCGGCCTCCTCCTGGGCGCGCCGCGCGACCTCCGTGCCGGAGACGAGGGAACCGCGCTCGGCCTGGGCCGATTCGATGATCCGCTGGGCCTCGGCCTGCGCGTCGGCGACCATCCGCTCCCGGCCGCCGAGCAGTTCCTGCGCCTGGGCGAGCGAGCCTGGCAGCGCTTCGCGCACCTCATCGAGCAGGGCGAGCAGCTCCGCGCGGTTCACCACGCAGGAGGCCGACATGGGCATCGAACGCGCGCCGTCGACGGCCGCCACGATCTCGTCGAGTTTCTGCTGAACGTCCACGGAGGTGACTGTACGGCCCTTGGGCGCCAACTCGACACCTGATGCCGGAAGCTGGCGCTCCCGCGCGGTTCGGGGCGGTTCCGGCACCTGTCAGGCGCGGCGCAGGGGTGGATCAGGAGCGGCTGAGCCTGTCGGTGAGGGCGCTGTGCACCTGCTCGGGCACCAGGTGGGAGACGTCGCCGCCCCAGGTGGCGACCTCCTTGACCAGGCTGGAGGACAGGAAGCTGTAGGTGGGGTTCGTCGGGACGAAGAGGGTCTCGACGCCGGAGAGGCCGTTGTTCATCTGGGCCATCTGGAGCTCGTAGTCGAAGTCGCTCACGGCCCGCAGGCCCTTGACGATGGCGGGGATGTCCCGCTCCTTGCAGAAGTCGACGAGGAGGCCGTGGAACGCCTCGACCTCCACGTTCCCGAAGGGCGCGGTGACCTCGCGGATCAGATCGATCCGCTCCTCCACCGTGAAGAGGCCCTGCTTCGACTTGTTGATCATCACCGCGACGTGCACGACGTCGTAGAGCTTGGAGGCGCGGGCGATGATGTCGAGGTGTCCATTGGTGATGGGGTCGAACGACCCCGGACAGACTGCGCGGCGCACTGGCGATTCCTCGCTCTCCGGACGATCGGATGCCCGGGGACCGCCCCCGGATGCTCTCAACATGACGCGGGAGTAACTTCCCGTACGGCGGCGCGACCGTACCAGAGCGTGCCCTCGCCGTACCGACGGGCGCGGAGCCCCTCGAAACCGTCGGGCCAGCGGAAATCGCCGCCTCTGGTGCTTCGTTCCACGGTGGCGAGCGCGTCGGCGGCGATCCAGCCCCGGGACCGGAGTGTGAGCAGGATCTCCCGGAGATCGTCGTCTCCCACGGCGTACGGTGGGTCGAGGAAGACCAGGTCATAGGGCTCTTCGGGCGCGGGTCCCGCGATGATCTGCTCCGCCTTGCCGCCCCGTACCTCGGCGCCGGGCAGGCCGAGGGCGCGGACGTTCTCCTGGATGGTGCGCGCCGCGCGCGCGTCTGACTCCACGAGCAGGACGTGCGCGGCGCCGCGCGACAGCGCCTCCAGGCCGACGGCGCCCGAGCCCCCGTAGAGGTCCATCACCCGCAGTCCCCGCCAGGCAGCGGCGCCGCCGAGCTGCGCCTCCCAACTGGAGAACAGCCCCTCACGGGCGCGGTCCGAGGTGGGGCGGGTGCCCTTGCCCGGAGGCACGCTCAGCCGTCGTCCTCCGGCGGCGCCTGCGATCACGCGGGTCATGGGGAAGGTCCTTCGCTGGGTCTGCCGACGGGGCGGTCGGGGCGGGTGAGGTGCGGGCACGCCGTGCGGGACGCGCGGCCAGGGCGACGCATGTGCCGGACGCGCCCGCCGGTGCGCGGGACCGGGGGCTTCCCGTACCGGCGGCCCGCGGCGGAGGCCGCCGCGTGGCCCGTGCCGCTCACCAACGAGGATCCCATGGCCGCCGCACGCTCGCCGAACGACCTGGGCCGCACCCCGCGGCCCTCCACAACCGGGGCGGAGGGCTCCCTAGCGCGGGCCGTCCGGGTCCGAGCCGACGAGCGCGGGCGAGGCGTACCGCGACCAGGAGAGGCAGCCGTCCGGAGGGCAGAACTCCGGGCGGCGCGGATCGTGGCCCAGTTCGCGGAGCTTGGCGCGGACCGAATCGGGCGTACGGCCGAAGCGCGCCGCGATGCGCGCGAGCGTCTCGCCCTCGTGGAAGCGCCGGACCAGGTCCTCCTCATGTGCGGGTATCCAGGGGGCGCCGTGGCCGGGGAACAGTTCGCGCAGCACATCGCGGTCCGGGATCGGCTCGGCGACATCGGCGGCGAGGGCGAGCGCGCGCAGGGCGCGGTTGAGCGCGATGCGGAGCACGGGGACGTCGGTGAGCGGCATGGTGAGGGCGCCGGAGGCGATCAGCGTCTCCGGGGTGGCCTCGTGCCAGCCCGTCAGCGTCAGACCGACCGTCGTGTCGTCGTCGCTGGACAGCTCGACGCGGAAGATCTTGTCACCGAGCGGCAGCTCGTTGATGTGCCGGAATGCCATGGAGGGTCCCCCTAGGTCCCGTCGCGCCGGTCTCGTACGGACCGGTCCCGGACTGTTCCCATCCTCCCAGCCGCCACTGACAGTTGGGCCTCGCCGGTCGGCGACAGGGCCCTCCCTAGCCCTTGTCCAGATAGTCCTCCCGCTCCTTGTCGAGCAGCGCGTCCAGTGCCGTACGCAGCTCGGGCAGCCGTTCCAGTTCGGGGTCGGCGGAGACGACGGCGGTGGCCTCCTCGCGCGCGGCGGCGATGACGTCCTCGTCCTCGATGACGGCCAGCATCCGCAGCGAGGAGCGGACGCCCGACTGCGCCTGGCCCAGCACATCGCCCTCGCGCCGCTGCTCCAGATCGATGCGGGACAGCTCGAAGCCGTCCAGCGTCCCCGCCACCGCGTCGAGCCGGGAGCGCGCGGGGGACGCCTCGGGCATCTCGGTGACCAGCAGGCACAGCCCGGCGGCCGAGCCTCGGCCCACCCGGCCGCGTAGCTGGTGGAGCTGCGAGACGCCGAAGCGGTCGGCGTCCATGATCACCATGGCGGTGGCGTTCGGTACGTTGACCCCGACCTCGATCACCGTCGTGGCCACCAGGACGTCCACCTCGCCCGCGGCGAAGCGGCGCATCACCTCGTCCTTGGCGTCCGGCTGCATCCGCCCGTGCAGGGGCTCGACGCGCAGGCCCTTGAGCGGCCCCGCCGTCAGCTGCCCGGCCACATCGAGCACGGCCAGCGGCGGGCGCTTCTCCGCCTCGTCCTCCGCCGGGGCAGCGGAATCTCCCGAGTCTCCCGAGCCCTTGCCCTTGCCCTTCGCGGACTTCGCGGGCTCCTCCTCGTCTCCGATGCGGGGGCACACGACGTACGCCTGGTGCCCGGCCTCGGCCTCCTCGCGCACCCGCTCCCAGGCGCGGGCCAGGAAGCGGGGCTTGTCACTGGCGGGCACCACATGGCTGGAGATGGGCGAGCGCCCGGCGGGAAGCTGGTCCAGGACGGAGGTCTCCAGATCGCCGAAGACCGTCATCGCGACCGTGCGCGGGATCGGGGTGGCCGTCATGACCAGCAGGTGCGGGGGCTGCTTGCCCTTGGAGCGCAGGGCGTCGCGCTGCTCGACGCCGAAGCGGTGCTGTTCGTCGACGACGACGAGGCCCAGATCGTGGAACTTGACCTTGTCCTCGATCAGCGCGTGCGTGCCGATGACGATCCCGGCCTCCCCCGTGACCAGGTCCAAGAGGGCCTGACGGCGGGCCGCGGCGCCCATGGAGCCGGTGAGCAGCACGACCTTGGTGCCCTGCTCGGCGCCGCCGAGCATGCCCCCCTCGGCCAGCTCCCCCATCATCTCGGTGACGGAGCGGTGATGCTGCTGGGCCAGGACCTCGGTGGGCGCGAGCATCGCGGCCTGGCCGCCGGAATCGACGGTGGCGAGCATGGCGCGCAGGGCCACCATCGTGTTGTGGGTGACCGTGAAGTTGTCGGTGACGTAGGCATGGCTCGGGTGGGCGACGCTGACGCACTGGACCGGTTTCCGACCCACGTACTCGACCGCGCGAATTCCGCGTCGGAAGGTGTCGTACTTCGGCCTGGGACGCACACGATCTGCCTTGCGGGTCAACCGGAACGGCGCGTATGCGTCGGGCAGAGCAATCGAGACGTGGAAAGCCGCCCGCTTCGAGAGCACGCGCGCACGGCCGCCCAAGGAACGCACGATCCAGGCCACATCGTCTGCGAGCCTCAGCGATGCGGAACAGAGCGAGATGCTCAGGCCGTCCGCCTGAACGGTGCCGTCTGTGTCCAGGATGCCTTGCAGCAGCGCCAGTCGGCTCTTGACCGGAGCGTTCTTGAACTCGTCCGGCACGAATTTGCCGTGCGAGGTGACACCCCAGAGGCCAAGGTCACGCAGAGTTTGGATGACGGGATTGCGTACGCCGCCGACACGTCGCGTCAGCTGGATCGTGTAGTCGCAACGGGAACCCTTCACCGGGACAAGGTGGCATTCGGGCGCCACGACGGCCGCCACGGCGTCACGCATCTCGTCGTCGATGGTGGACAGACGCAGGTTGTGCCGGAATGAGCCGCCCCCCAGAAGAACTCCGAACAGGTACGGATCCAGCGGCAGTCCAGAGTCGTGTCCGAGGTCCACAGGTGTTGCCGCTGGGATGTACCACTTCGATGATCCATCGGCCTTGAACGTGTCGAGCCGGACTTCTCGAGTCGTCATGACCTTCGGGGGCTGGCCGCGGTGCCATCCACAGCTGGTACCGACGATCCAGAGGTGTTCGTCGTCGCATTCCACGGAACTGCCGTCGGAGAGGACCAGGCGCCAGACGTCGCGTTCCCCCTGCGGGAAAACGCCGTCGATCAACGCGATCGTCCCGTCCGGCACGACGACTTCGTCCCCCACGCTCATATCCCCCATCCGGCGGAAGCCGGCTGGCGTGAGCACGAGCGAATCGAGGGGCTGCGCCTTGCCGGAACCCACCTCGCCCTGGAGGAGGCGGTGCATGGGGTGGTCCGTCGCCAGATCGGCGAAGATCTCGGCGCTGACGTGCCGCTGGCCCTCGGTGAGGGTGAACGGCAGCTTGGCGTCGAAAGCGTCCAGGAGGCCGCCCTCGACGGGACGGCGCGGCGCGGCGGGCAACTGCGCGTCGGCGAAGCGGCGGCGGGCGAGGGCGACTTGGAGCACGAACGCCTCGTCCCACTTCAGCCGCGCCCGCGCGTCCTCGATGTCCGCCTTGTGCCGGGGGCGGTGCACCTTCTCGAACGCCTCGGGCAGCGCGATGAGCCGCCGCTCCTCGCGGATCGAGGCGGGCAGCGGGTCCCCGAGCCCGTCCCAGCCGGTGGCCTCCATGGAGGCCAGGAGCATCTGGACCGCCTTGGCGATCTTCCAGGAGGCGATCTGCGCCACGGCCGGATAGATCGGCATCAGCCTGTTGGCGAAGGCGTCCACGGCATCGCTGCCGGTGTCGGCGTCCAGCAGCTCGTACTGCGGGTGGGCGAGCTGGAGGCGGCGGTTGAAGACGCCGACCTTGCCCGCGAACATCGCGCGGCGCCCCGGCACGAGGTCCTTGTGCGGCTTGAAGATGCCCTTGCCGAAGAAGACCAGTGGGAGCTGCCCGCTGCCGTCCGTCAGGACGACTTCGAGCCGCTGCCCCCGCCCCCCGTTGAACCGGTGCACGGCGGCCTTCTCGACCTGTGCGACCACCGTCACATGCTCGTCCAGCGGCAGCTCGGACAGCTTGGTGAGCTGCCCGCGCTCCTCGTAACGCCGCGGGTAGTGGTGGAGGAGGTCCCCGACCGTGTGCAGGTCGAGGTGCTCGGCCATCACCTTCGCGGTGTTGCCGCCGAGGATCTTCTTCAGGGGTTCGTCGAGCGCTGGCACGTGTCCCATTGCACACCATGGCGCTGACAACGGGTGCGACAGCGCCGCGCCGCGAGGCCGCCGCCCGGCCTACTCGACGCCGATCAGCACCGGTGACGTCTGCTGCCGCCCCTCGTAGACGACGGTGTCGACGGCGAGGTGTCCGCGGCGCACCTGTTCCTCCAGGCGCGCGGCCAGCCCTGGCGGCGCATCGGCGCCCAGGACGAGGGTCACCATCTCGCCGCCCGCCGCGAGCATCCGCTCCAGCACGTCGGCGGCCATCTCGGCGACGTCGGCCCCGATCACGGCGACGTCGCCCTCGACCAGGCCGAGCACGTCGCCCGCCTGGCAGATGCCCGCCATGGTCCACGACTGGTGCTCGGCGAAGGTGACCTCCCCGTAGCGGGTGGCTCCGGCCGCCGCCGTCATGGCGACCACGTCCTCGTCGAAGTCCCGGCCCGGCTCGTGCACCGCGAGCGCCGCGATGCCCTGGACAGCGGCGCGGGTGGGGATGACGGCGACCCGTACCCCCCGCGCCCGCGCCTCGTGCGCCGCACGGGCCGAGGTCTCGCGCAGGCCGTAGTCGTTGGGCAGCAGCACGGCCTCGGCAGCGCCGGTCGCGCACAGCGCTTCGAGCAGCGCCTCGTGGCCGACGCTCTCCTCGCCCTCCGCGGCCTCGACCGCCCGTACGACGGTGGCCCCGGCCTCCTCGCACAGGCCCGCGAGCCCGTCCCCGGGGACGACGGCGACGACGGCTCGGCCGGTCGCGGGCGCCCGGCCCGAGTGGTCCGCGTGTTCCGCGGCGCCGTGGTCGCAGTGCGCTCCGTGGGCGTCGGCGGCCGGAAGGTGGGTGATGCGGACGCGGTACGGGCGGCCCGCCTCGATGCCCGCCTCGACGGCCGCGCCCGCGTCGGCCACGTGGACGTGGACGTTCCACAGCCCGTCGCCGCCGATCACGACGAGGGAGTCACCGAGCTTGTCGAGCCGACGGCGCAGCGTGCGCACCGCCTCCTCGTCCGCCTCCATGAGGTACATCACCTCGTACGCGGGCCCGGTGCCGGTGCCGGTGTCCTCTGTGACGTCGCCCTCACCGGAAGCGGACACTCCCGCTCCGGACGGCACCGTCCCGCCCCGGGCACCGTGGCTCTCCCGTGCGCCCTCCGGCGCCCCGTCCAGCGCCTCGGCCAGCGCGCCCAGCACGGCGGTCAGCCCGCGCCCGCCCGCGTCGACGACACCGGCGCGGGCCAGCACGTCGAGCTGCCCCGTCGTCCCGGCCAGCGCGGCACGGGCGCCCTCGTACGCGGCGCGCGCGACCACGGCCGCGCGCTCCGTCCCGTCCGGACTCGCGGCGGCGTTCCCGGCCGCGTCCTCGGCCGCGTCGGCCGCGGCCGTCGCGACGGTCAGCATCGTGCCCTCGACGGGCCGGGCGACCGCCTCGTAAGCGGACTCGGCGGCCCGCCGCAGCGCCGCCGCCAGCCGGAAGTCCGCGCCTTCGGGCTCGCCCTGCCCGGCCGTCCCCGTCGCCCGCGCCACCTGCGCCGACTCGGCCATGCCCCGCAGGAGCTGGGCCAGGATCGTGCCGGAATTGCCGCAGGCGCCGAGCAGCGCGCCCCGCGCGAGGGCAGCGAGCGCCCCGGCGGCCGAAGGCGCACCGGAACCGGAACCAGCGCGTGTGTCCGAGGTCTCCTCGCCGACGCCACCCGCGCCGCCCGCGCCGCCCGCGCCCTGCCCACCGCCGCCCTCCAGGTACGCGTCCAGCGCGCGGGCCGCGGCCTCCAGCGTGCGGTAGAGGTTGGTGCCGGTGTCCCCGTCGGCCACGGGGAAGACGTTGATGGCGTCGGTCTCCTCGCGGCCTCTGTCCAGCGCCTCCAGGGCGAGCGCGCACCAGGTACGTACCGCGGCGGAGTCGAGCGGGTGCGGCACGTGAGGGACCTCCTGCGAACGGCGGCGATTGCCCGGAAGGCTAGTCCCGGACCGGGGGAAGCCCCCGCCGGGGTGCCGGGCCGACCGTGCTAGTTTCGCTGTTCGTGAGCAGCCGTTGTATGCTGCTCCGGTTGCCTGACGTAAGTCAGGAGCTATTACCTCCCTGGCACTGCCGGTCAATCTCTGATCACGCGTCGCCGGGATTCACCGTACGTGCATCTGAAGTCTTTGGAGTGACCCGTGGCTGCCAACTGCGACGTCTGCGGCAAGGGGCCAAACTTCGGCAACAACATCTCGCACTCGCACCGCCGCACCCGCCGTCGTTGGAACCCCAACATCCAGCGTGTGCGTGCCGTGGTCAGCGGGACGCCGAAGCGCCTCAACGCTTGCACCTCGTGCATCAAGGCCGGCAAGGTCGCGCGCTGACGTCAATACGTCCCTGACGTAACGGCAGTGCGGCCACCTTGCTGGTTGCTGTGAAAGCCGGTCCACCTCGGTGGACCGGCTTTTTCATGCCCTGCTGCTCCCGGCCCCCGGCCCCCGGCCCTCGGCCCCCAGGGGCAACTACTCCGCGTTCTCCGCCCGCTGCCGCCAGTGGTGGTCCACGGGGCCAAGCCCCTCCCCCAGCGGGAAGCCAGCGGCGATGGCGCCCGTGACGTAGTCCTTGGCCGCCGCCACGGCCTCCGGCACCGTCCCGCCCTTCGCGAGCTGCGCCGCCACCGCGCTGGCGAGGGTGCAGCCCGTGCCGTGGGTGTGGCGGTTGTCGTAGCGGGGTGCGCGCAGCCAGTGCTCCTCGGCGCCGTCCGTCAGCAGATCGACGGCCTCCCCACGCAGATGCCCGCCCTTGATCAGCGCCCAGCGCGGCCCGTACGCGAGCAGCGCCGCGGCCGCCTTCCGCATCCCGGCCTCGCGCGCGCCGGGTTCGTCCGTGACGTGGACACCCGTGAGCTGCCTGACCTCGTCCAGGTTGGGGGTGACGACGGTGGCGGTGGGCAGCAGCTTCGTGCGGACCGAGTCCAGTGCCTCCTGGGCGAGCAGCGCGTCGCCGTGCTTGGAGACGCCCACCGGGTCGATCACGACGGGCGCCCGTACCCCCGCGAGCAGTTCCGCCACGGTCTCCACCAGCTCGGCCGAGGCCAGCATCCCGGTCTTGACCGCCTGGACGCCGATGTCGTCCACGACGCTGCGGAACTGTGCCCGTACGGCCTCGACCGGCAGTTCCCAGAAGCCCTGCACGCCGAGGGAGTTCTGCGCGGTGACCGCGACGATCACGCTCATGCCGTGGGTGCCGAGCGCCATCATCGTCTTGAGGTCGGCCTGGATGCCCGCTCCCCCGCCGGAGTCGGACCCGGCGACGGTCAGCACCCTCGGCGGCGCGACGGCCCCCCGCTCGGCGGACGGCACGGGCTGCGTGGGTATGTCCATGGGCACGACGCTACTCAGTCCTCGTCCTGATCGCCGAAGTGGTCCCAGCCGCCCGCCTTGTCCCAGGGCGCGCCGTCCACGGTGACCTGGGGCAGCGCGGAGGGCGCGAGCACCTCGCCGATCTTGCGCCAGCGGGCCGGAAGCTTCTGCTGGGGCGGGAAGGTGGCCACGATGGCGTGGTCCTCGCCCCCGGTGAGCACCCAGTGCAGCGGATCGACGCCGACGGCCTGCCCGATGTCCGACATCTGCGCGGGCACGTCCAGCGCGCCGGAGCGTACGTCGATACGCACCTTGCTGGACTCAGCGATGTGCCCCAGGTCCGCGATGAGTCCGTCGCTGACGTCCGTCATCGCGGTCGCGCCGAGCGCCGCCGCGGCGGGACCCGCGTGGTAGGGCGGCTCGGGGCGCCGGTGGGCCTCGACGAAGGCGCGGGGGGAGCGGAAACCGCGCGAGAGCACGGCGTGCCCGGCCGCCGACCAGCCGAGCCAGCCGGTGACGGCGACGGTGTCGCCGGGGCGGGCGCCGGCACGGGTGACGGGGTCCTGGTTGCGCATGTCGCCGAGCGCGGTGATGGAGACGGTGATGGTGTCGCCCCGTGCGACGTCGCCGCCGACGACGGCGGCCGAGGCGACCTGCGCCTCGTCGCGGATGCCGTCCATCAGCTCGGTGGGCCAGTTCGCGGGCAGTTCGGCGGGGACGACGAGGCCGAGCAGGAGGGCGGTGGGCACCGCGCCCATGGCCGCGATGTCCGCGCAGTTCTGAGCTGCGGCCTTGCGGCCCACGTCGTACGCTGTTGACCAGTCGCGGCGGAAGTGCCTGCCCTCCAGCAGAATGTCCGTGCTGGCGACGATCCTGCGGTCAGGCGCCGCGATCACGGCCGCGTCGTCGCCCGGTCCGATCCTGACGGCGGGGGTGGTGGTGAGCCGGGAGGTCAACTCCCGGATCAGCCCGAACTCTCCGAGTTCACCCACGGTCCCCGGTGACCGTGGGTGACCACCGGGGTAACCCCCGCTCAGATCCTGCATTGCGCTGCCCCTTCACATGTCGAGCGTCTGCGTCGTCAACCCGCCGTGACCGGCGGTGGTGCGGGTCTCCCCCGCGGGAGCGGCGACGCGGTAACGTGGCGTCCCCTCTCTCCACATGATCCTCGTAGCCGCCCTGGAGGTCCCGTGGTACAGGCGTACATCCTGATCCAGACCGAGGTCGGCAAGGCGTCGACCGTCGCCGACGTCATCGCCAAGCTGCCGGGGGTGATCCAGGCCGAGGACGTGACGGGCCCGTACGACGTGATCGTGCGCGCGCAGGCCGACACCGTCGACGAGCTCGGCCGCATGGTGGTCGCCAAGGTCCAGCAAGTGGACGGCATCACCCGCACCCTCACCTGCCCAGTCGTCCATCTCTAGCTCCCCCGTATGCTCGCCCGGTGAGCACTTGGCATCCCCGGGAAGCGATTGTCCTCGCCGCCACGCTGGTCTGCGTCGCGGGCTGCTCGTCCCTGGGGGACGAGGCCGGGCCCGCGGTTCCCAGTCCCAGCCCTTCCGGCAAGACCGCGAAGTCCTGCCGCGCGCTCCACGGCCGGCTGCCCGAGCACGTGAACGGGCAGGAGCGGATCGCGCTCGAACCCGGCTCCCCGTACACAGCGGCGTGGGGCGACCCCGCCATCGAGCTGCGGTGCGGGGTGCCGCGGCCCGCGAAGCTGACGCCCGGCAGTGAACATTACAACCCCACCGCGGACGCCGCGGAAGTGAACGGGATCTCCTGGCTGATCGAGGAACGCGACGGGGGCTACCGCTTCACGACCACGGAACGCACGGCCCGCGTCGAGGTGACGGTTCCGGACGCGTACGCACCCGAAGTCGGCGCCCTGACGGACTTCTCGTCGGCACTGGCCCCTTCGCGGGGGGCGGAATGAAACACAGGGTTGCCCCTGCACCGGGCTGTCACCCCGCACCCCGTGAAGGGGCGCCAGCCGGTGAAGGGGGAACCCTGCGTTTCCTGCCGCACCCGCGGAGGGGTCAGCGGAGGCCCGTGGGGCGGCGCAGGGCGGCCTGGACGAGGAGGTCGATCAGCTCGGGGTAGCTGACGCCCGCCTCCTGCCACATGCGCGGGTACATGGAGATGGGCGTGAACCCGGGCATCGTGTTGATCTCGTTGATGACGAACTCCCCGTCCTCCGTAAGGAAGAAGTCCGCCCGGACGAGGCCCTCGCAGGACGCGGCGTCGAAGGCGCGCACGGCCAGCTCCCGCACCCGCGCCGTCTCCTCCTCCGTCAGCGGCGCGGGCACGATCCCGGACGCGGAGTCGATGTACTTCGCCTCGAAGTCGTAGAAGTCGTGCGCGCTGACCGGCGGGATCTCGGCCGGGACGCTCGCGCGCGGCCCGTCCTCGAACTCCAGGACCCCGCACTCGATCTCCCGGCCGCGCAGCAGCGACTCCACGATGACCTTGGGGTCGTGGCGCCTGGCCTCCTCGATGGCCTCGTCCAGACCGGCCAGGTCTTCCACCTTGGTGATGCCCATGGACGAGCCCGCACGGGCGGGCTTCACGAAGACCGGCCAGCCGTGGTCGGCGGTGAAGTCCACGACCTTCTTGCGCGCCGCCGACGGGTCCTGCTCCCACTCGCGGGGGCGGATCGTCACATACGGGCCGACGGGCAGCCCGAAGGACTCGAAGATCCGCTTCATGTACTCCTTGTCCATGCCCACGGCAGAGGCGAGGACGCCCGCGCCCACGTAGGGCACTCCGGACAGTTCCAGCAGCCCCTGGAGGGTGCCGTCCTCACCGTACGGGCCGTGCAGCACGGGGAAGACCACGTCGACCTCGCCGAGCGCCTTGGGCACGGAGCCGGGCTCGGTGTAGGTGACCTCGCGGCTGCCGGGGTCGACGGGCAGCAGCACGCCGCCCGTGTCGGACTCGGCCAGCTCCGAGACGCTCGGGAGGCGGCGGTCCTCGATGGCCATCCGCGCGGGATCGTCGGCGGTCAGCGCCCACCGTCCGTCCGAGGTGATGCCGATGGGCAGCACCTCGTACTTCTCACGGTCGATGGCCCCGAGGACGGCGCCCGCCGTGAGGACGGAGATCGCGTGCTCGGAGCTGCGCCCGCCGAAGACGACGGCTACGCGGGGCTTGCGGGAGGGGGTCTGGCTGCTCATATCGCGACGACTTTACCGTCTGCTCCCGTGAGAGTCAGGAGCAGGAAGGGCCGCGTCACGCGTCACCGCCGTCGCACGAGCCCCGTCCACGCCCCCGCGTCCGCTCAGACGCGTTCCGCCTTCGCGCTGCGCGACATCAGCTCCTTGAGCGCGACATGCGGCGGCTTGCCGTCGTGCACGATGCCGACAACGGTCTCGGTGATCGGCATCTCGACGTGGTGCCTGTGGGCCAGTTCCCGTACGGACTCGCAGGACTTGACGCCCTCCGCCGTCTGCTTGGTGACCGCGATCGTCTCGCTCAGCGTCATGCCCCGGCCGAGGTTGGTGCCGAAGGTGTGGTTGCGCGAGAGCGGCGAGGAGCACGTGGCCACGAGGTCGCCCATCCCCGCGAGTCCCGCGAAGGTGTGCGCGTCGGCGCCCATCGCCAGGCCCAGCCGGGACGTCTCCGCGAGCCCCCGGGTGATGAGTGACGCCTTGGTGTTGTCGCCGAGCCCCATGCCGTCCGCGATGCCGACGGCCAGCGCGATGACGTTCTTGACGGCGCCGCCGAGTTCGCAGCCGACGACGTCGGTGTTCGTGTACGGGCGGAAGTACGGGGTGTGGCAGGCGCTCTGGAGCCGCTGCGCCACGGACTCGTCCCGGCAGGCCACGACGGAGGCGGCGGGCTGCCTGGCGGCGATCTCCTTGGCGAGGTTGGGGCCCGTGAGGACGGCCACCCGCTCGGGCTCGGCCTCCCCGACCTCGCCGATGACCTCGCTCATGCGCTTGGCCGTGCCCAGTTCGACGCCCTTCATCAGCGAGACGAGGACGGTGTCGGGGCGCAGCACGGGCCGCCACTTCTCCAGGTTGCCGCGCAGCGTCTGGGAGGGGACGGCGAGGACGGTGAACTCGGCGTCGGCGGCGGCCTCGGCCGCGTCCGTCGTGGCCCGCACGGACGGGGGGAGTTCGACGTCGGGGAGGTAGTCCGGGTTGACGCGGCGCTCGTTGACGGCGTCGACGAGCCCGGCGCGGCGCCCCCAGAGCGTCACCTCGCACCCGGCGTCGGCGAGCACCATCGCGAAGGCGGTGCCCCAGGAACCGGTGCCGAATACGGCGGCTTTCGTCACGCGTTCTCTCCCTCGGCGGCCCCGGGCTCTGTCTTGCCCGCCGTGCCTGTGGTGCTTGTCGTGCTCGCGGTGCTTGCCGTGCCTGTGGTGCTCGCGGTGCTCGCGGCTCCCGTCGCGCTGCCCGCCGGGGTCGCGGGGGCCGGTGCCGGGGGCTGTTCCCCGGTGCCTCGCGCCCTGCCCCGCCGTGCCGCGGCGGCCTTGCGGTGGTCGTAGCGCTCGGCGGGCACGGGCTCGCCGCGGATCTCGGAGAGCTGCTCGGCGACGGCGTCCATCAGGTGGTCGGTGACCTTGCGCAGGACCTCGGCCGTCGGCTCCTGCCCGTAGAACTCGGACAGGTCCACGGGCGGGCCCGCCTGGACGGTGAGCGTCTTGCGCGGGAAGAGCCGGAGCTTCTTCTCCTTGGCGTACGGGGGCATCGCCAGATTGGCGCCCCACTGCGCGACGGGGATCACGGGCGCCTTGGTGAGCAGCGCGACACGCGCTGCCCCGGTCTTGCCCTCCATGGGCCACATGTCCGGGTCGCGGGTCAGCGTGCCCTCGGGGTAGAAGGCCACACACTCGCCCTTGTTGATGGCCTCGACGGCGGCGCGGAAAGCGCCGATCGCGTCGGTGGACTCGCGGTAGACCGGAATCTGCCCGGTGCCCCGCATCGCCCTTCCGACGAACCCGTCGGTGAAGAGGGCGACCTTGGCGAGGAAGCGGGGGACGCGTCCGGTGTTGTACTGGAAGTGCGCGTAGGAGAGCGGGTCCAGATAAGAGTTGTGATTGACGACGGTGATGAATCCGCCGTCCTCCGGAATATGCTCCGCGCCCCGCCAGTCCCGCTTGAAGAGGACCACCAGCGGGGGTTTCAGCAAAACCGCGGCAAGGCGGTACCAGAAGCCGATTTTGCGGCGGGACACCCGGACACCATCTCCTCTTTCCTGATCCGACAGCCACATGGGGTCTCCCGGCGGAGCGGCCTCGGGGATCTGATCCGCTCCGCGGCGAAGCAAACGCGGGGTCCCCCACGGGCAAGGGGAAAGTGTCGCTCCCAACCGCCGCCGTGTCGAGCACACTGTCTGTCTCCGTCTGTCGTGCACACCGTAACCCCGGCCGTACGGGACCGCTTCGGCAGCAGGCGAGAATGGGAGCGATGCAGCCACAAGTGACGCCCGTGGCGTGGACCCTCGTGGTGCCGCTGAAGCCGCTGAGGCGGGCCAAGAGCAGGCTCGCCGACGCGGCGGGGCACGAGGAAAGGCAGGGTCTCGCGCTGGCGTTCGCGCAGGACACGGTGCGTGCCGCGCTGGCCTGCGAGGCGGTGAGCGGTGTGGCAGTTGTCACGGACGACCGGCGCGCCGCGCGGGAGCTGGCGGCCCTCGGCGCCCGCGTCGTGCCCGACGCACCGGCCGACGGGCTGAACGCGGCACTCGCGCACGGCGCGGCCCAGGTGCGCGGCGATGCGCCCGGTGCGGCCGTCGCGGCGCTCAACGCCGATCTGCCCGCACTGCGCCCGGAGGAATTGGCGAGGGTTCTCCACGCGGCCTCCCGTTTTCCGCGCGCATTTCTCCGGGACGCGGCGGGAATGGGCACGACGCTATTGTCGGCGCTTCCCGGCGTGGAACTCGCACCCGCCTTCGGGGGGCCTTCCGGGGCCCGTCACCTGGCCTCGGGCGCGGTGGAGATCACACTTTCCGGGGTCGAGAGCGTGCGCCAGGACGTGGACACCGGCGCGGATCTGACGGCGGCGCTGGCGCTGGGCGTGGGCCCCTTCACGGCCCGCTGCGGCACGGCCGCGCCCCGCTGCTAGGTCCCGCTAGGGTTCCGCTGGGCCCCGCTCGTCCGCACCGGGCCCCGTTAGGCTGCTGGGCATGCAGGCCACCTCGTACACGTACGACCCCGAGACCCGCTCCGGCAGCGTCCTGCTGGACGACGGCACCCCGCTCCCCTTCGACACCGCGGCCTTCGACGCGGGCGGGCTGCGGCTGCTGCGGCCTGGTCAGCGGGTGCGCGTCGAGGTGGAGGGCGAGGGCGACGCGCGCCGCGTCACCTTCGTCACGCTCCAGACCTTCTGACGCCAGACGCTCTGACGCCCGGCCCCGGTCACAGCCACGGGCCCGCCCGCGCGTGTCGCGCAGGCCCCGCTCCGGCCGCTACGGGCCCGCGCACGCACACACGTACGGGAAACCGGCCCTCCGGCCCCCCGGACCCCTCAGCACCCCCACACGCCCCGCACACGCCCGCCGGGCCGGGCTCCCCCGAGGGAGCCCGGCCCGGCGCAGTCGGGTCGCCGCCTGCCTCAGCGCTTGCGCGCGGTGGTCTTCTTGGCGGTGGTCTTGCGCGCCGCGGTCTTGCGAGCGGGCGCCTTCTTGGCGGTGCTCTTCTTGGCCGGGGCCTTCTTGGCTGTGGCCTTCTTCGCCGTCGCCGTCTTCTTGGCAGGCGTGGCCTTCTTGGCCGTCGCGGTCTTCTTCGCGGCGGACTTCTTGGCGGGCGCCTTCTTGGCGGTGGCCTTCTTCGCCGCCGCTGTCTTCTTGGCGGTGGTCTTCTTGGCCGCCGTGGTCTTCTTCGCCGCCGCCTTCTTGGCGGTGGTGGCCTTCTTCGCCGCGGTGGTCTTCTTGGCCGCCGCCTTCTTCGTGGCCGCCTTCTTGGTGGAAGTTCCACCCGAGAGGCTCCCCTTCGGGGCCTTCTTCACGGCGACGTCGTTCTTCGGGAGCTTCTTCGCACCGCTGACCAGGTCCTTGAAGCCCGCACCGGCGCGGAAGCGCGGCACGGAGGTCTTCTTGACCCGGACCCGCTCGCCGGTCTGCGGGTTACGGGCGTAGCGGGCCGGACGGTCCACCTTCTCGAACGAGCCGAAACCGGTGACCGAGACCCTCTCGCCCTGGACCACGGAACGGACGATCGCGTCCAGAACGACGTCGACCGCGTCCGCGGCCTGCTGCCGTCCGCCGAGCTGGTCTTGGATTGCTTCTACGAGCTGCGCCTTGTTCACGTCTTCCCCTTCAGAGACACATTGCCGGAACGAATGCGTTCAAGCTTTTTCGCACGCTAGGCAGATATATACCGCAAATCAAACACGAAACGGGCGAATCACCCTTGTGCCGCAACGAACTCGTCCGTCACGGAGTTCCGTCAGTGCGCGCATCCGCCTGTTCCTCGGGGAATCGGCCCTCGTCGATGTCCGCCATGAGGCGGTCCAGACGCCTCTCCGCTTCGGAGAGATCGTGTTTCGACGCCGCCGTGATGACGAGCAGTTTCCGGGCCAGCGCCACCCGTACGCCCTCGGGGACTTGCAGGGTGCGCACACGCGTGTGCGCCTCTTTCAAGCGGGCGGCGAGGCGGTCGTACAGCTCCAGTTGACCGTCGCGTTCCATGCGCCGATTGTGCCATCTGGGGTGAGTTGTCGCTTCGAGGGGCCTCAACACACGGGTGCGCCCCCGGCCCGGAGGGGCTGGGGGCGCACCGTACGGAGCCGCTGCTCAGATGCTCAAGCCTGCTGCGTCAGCGGCTTGAACGACTGGCGCTTGGACTCGAAATCCGCGATGAAGTCTTCGTTCTTCAGGGTGAGGCTGATGTCGTCCAGCCCCTCCAGGAGCCGCCAGCGGGCGTTCTCGTCGAGGTCGAAGTCGGCCTCGATGCCTTGGGCGACGACTTTCCGCTCCACGAGGTCCACGGTGACCTCGGCCGTGGGGTCCGACTCGGCGAGCTGCCACAGCCGCTCGACGGTCTCCTGCGCCAGTACGACGGTCAGCAGGCCGTTCTTCAGCGAGTTCCCGCGGAAGATGTCGGCGAAGCGCGAGGAGATCACGGCCTTGAAGCCGTAGTTCTGGAGCGCCCAGACGGCGTGCTCGCGCGAGGAGCCCGTACCGAAGTCGGGGCCCGCGACCAGCACGGTGGCCCCCTCGTACGCGCTCTGGTTGAGCACGAACTCCGGGTCCTTGCGCCACGCCTCGAAGAGCCCGTCCTCGAAGCCGTCGCGGGTGACCTTCTTGAGCCAGTGCGCGGGGATGATCTGGTCGGTGTCGACGTTGCTGCGGCGCAGCGGGACGGACCGCCCGGTGTGGGTGGTGAAGGCTTCCATGGTTCAGACTCCAGCGGGCTCGCGTACGTCGGACAGGTCGGCAGGGGAGGCGAGGTGCCCCAGGACCGCGGTGGCCGCCGCGACCTGCGGGGAGACCAGGTGGGTGCGGCCGCCCTTGCCCTGCCTGCCCTCGAAGTTGCGGTTGGAGGTCGAGGCGGCGCGCTCGCCGGGCTGGAGCTGGTCGGGGTTCATGCCCAGACACATCGAGCAGCCCGCGTGCCGCCATTCGGCTCCCGCCGCGGTGAACACCTTGTCCAGACCCTCCTCGACGGCCTGAAGCGCCACCCGTACGGAACCGGGCACGACCAGCATCCGCACGTCCTCGGCGACCTGCCGGTCCCGGAGGATCTCGGCGGCCGAACGCAGGTCCTCGATACGGCCGTTGGTGCACGAGCCGACGAAGACGGTGTCGACCTTCACCTCGCGCAGCGGCTGCCCCGCGGTGAGCCCCATGTACTCCAGGGCCTTCTCGGCGGCGAACCGCTCGCTGGCGTCCTCGAAGGAGGCCGGGTCCGGCACGCTGGCGGAGAGCTGCGCGCCCTGTCCCGGGTTGGTGCCCCAGGTGACGAACGGGGCCAGCTCGCTGCCCTCGATGACGACCTCGTGGTCGAAGACGGCGCCCTCGTCCGTGCGCAGCGTCTTCCAGTACTCGACGGCCGCGTCCCAGTCGGCGCCCTGGGGCGCGTGCTCGCGGCCCTTGACGTACGCGAAGGTGGTCTCGTCGGGGGCGATCATCCCGGCGCGGGCCCCGGCCTCGATGGACATGTTGCAGATGGTCATCCGCGCCTCCATCGACAGCTTCTCGATGGCCTCGCCTCGGTACTCGATGACGTAGCCCTGGCCGCCACCGGTGCCGATCTTCGCGATGATGGCGAGGATCAGGTCCTTGGCGGTGACGCCGTCGGGCAGCTCTCCGTTGACGGTGACCGCCATGGTCCGGAACGGCGCCATCGTCAGCGTCTGGGTGGCCAGCACGTGCTCGACCTGGCTCGTCCCGATGCCGAAGGCCAGCGCGCCGAAGGCGCCGTGCGTGGAGGTGTGGGAGTCCCCGCACACCACCGTCATGCCGGGCTGCGTCAGGCCGAGCTGCGGTCCCACGACGTGGACGACGCCCTGCTCGACGTCACCGAGCGGATGCAGCCGCACACCGAAGTCGGCGCAGTTCTTGCGCAGCGTCTCCAACTGGGTGCGCGAGACGGGGTCGGCGATGGGCTTGTCGATGTCGAGGGTCGGGGTGTTGTGATCCTCGGTAGCGATGGTGAGATCGGTACGGCGCACAGTCCGGCCGTTCTTGCGCAGCCCGTCGAAAGCCTGCGGGCTGGTCACCTCGTGCAGGAGGTGCAGATCGATGAAGAGGAGGTCGGGCTCGCCTTCCGCGCGCTTGACGACGTGGTCGTCCCAGACCTTCTCCGCGAGTGTCCGTCCCATCGCTTTCCCTCCGGCCGGCCGCGTTGCCGGCCACATGTCGAGATCCATTGCCCCACCCCTCCCTCCGGCCCGCGGCCGGAGGCCCCCTCCCCCGTGGGCGGTGGGGATCGCCATTACAGATTGGCGGGTTCCCCGAGAAATTGAACTTGCGTTTCACACTTTGAGACGCGAGTATCGACGCATGGACAACTCTAGCGGCGTCGGCGTTCTCGACAAGGCGGCTCTCGTACTGAGCGCTCTGGAGTCCGGTCCGGCCACCCTCGCCGGACTGGTCGCGGCGACGGGCCTCGCCCGCCCCACGGCTCACCGGCTCGCGGTGGCATTGGAGCACCACCGCATGGTGGCGCGCGACATGCAGGGCCGTTTCATTCTCGGCCCCCGGCTCGGCGAGCTGGCCGCCGCGGCCGGTGAGGACCGGCTGCTGGCCTCCGCCGGGCCCGTGCTCACACACCTGCGGGACGTGACGGGCGAGAGCGCCCAGCTCTACCGCCGCCAGGGCGACCAGCGCATCTGCGTCGCCGCCGCCGAGCGCCTCTCGGGCCTTCGCGACACGGTCCCCGTCGGCTCCACCCTGCCGATGAAGGCGGGCTCCGCCGCGCAGATCCTCATGGCCTGGGAGGAGCCCGAGCGCCTGCACCGCGGCCTCCAGGGCGCCCGCTTCACCGCCACGGCGCTCTCCGGCGTACGGCGCCGCGGCTGGGCCCAGTCCGTAGGCGAGCGGGAGCCGGGCGTCGCGTCCGTCTCCGCGCCCGTACGGGGCCCCTCGAACCGCGTGGTGGCCGCCGTCTCCGTCTCGGGCCCCATCGAGCGCCTGACGCGGCACCCGGGCCGTATGCACGCGCAGGCCATCGTGGACGCGGCGGCACGGCTGAGCGAGTCGCTGCGCCGCACGGGCTGAGCGGAACGGCGCGGGGCACCGGAGGGGGGCCTCGCGCTTCCGTGGGCGCCAGTCGGCCCGCCCATGGCCGTACACACGAAAGAAGCCCCGCACCGTGAGGTGCGGGGCTTTCTCGACCGAGTACCCCCGACCGGATTCGAACCGGCGCTACCGCCTTGAGAGGGCGGCGTGCTAGGCCGCTACACAACGGGGGCCCTAGCGTGATCCCTTGAGGATCAGTACCCCCGACCGGATTCGAACCGGCGCTACCGCCTTGAGAGGGCGGCGTGCTAGGCCGCTACACAACGGGGGCATCGATCTGACGCAGTGAAGAGAAAGATCGCGCTGGGCTACCAGGACTCGAACCTAGACTAACTGAACCAGAATCAGTCGTGCTGCCAATTACACCATAGCCCACCAAAACGCAACCCCTTGCGGGGATCTTGTTTGGGTGACCGCCTCCCGGTCGGGCTTTTAGGCCCTGCCCCGTTCGGCGACAGGAAGAACATTACCTGATCGTGGACGGTGCTCCAAAACGGGTTCCGCGCCGGAACCAACGCGCCCGCTTCCCCCTGAGAGAGCGCCCGCGAAAGGCCGAGGGGCCATGAGCCGGAATCGGCTCATGGCCCCTCGGGAACCGCGCGTGGAGCGCCCTCCGGGGCCCGCCCGGACTCAGCCCTCGGACGGCTCCGACGGCTCCGGCAGCTTCGCCAGCGCCGCGTCCACCCGCTCCAGGGTGCGCTCGCGCCCCAGCACCTCCAGCGACTCGAAGAGCGGCAGACCGACCGTGCGGCCCGTGACCGCGACGCGGACCGGCGCCTGGGCCTTGCCCAGCTTCAGGCCGTGCTCCTCGCCCGCCGCCAGGACGGCCTCCTTCAGCGGCTCGGCCTTCCACTCGGCCGCCGCCAGCTTCTCGCGGGCCGTGCCCAGCAGCTCGACAGCGCCCGGCTTCATCGCCTTCGCCCAGGACGCCTCGTCCACGGCGGGCTCCGGCAGGAAGAGGAAGTCGACGTTGGCCGTGATGTCCGAGAGGACCGTGAGGCGGGTCTGCGCCAGGGGGGCCAGCTCCTCGAAGGCGGCGCGGTCGAAGTCCTCCGGCTTCCAGGGCGCGTACGGGGCCTTCAGCCAGGGCTCGCAAGCCGCTGCGAAGTCCGCGACGGGCATCTCGCGCAGATGCGTGGCGTTGATCGCCTCGCACTTCTTGAGGTCGAAGCGCGCAGGGTTCGCGTTCACGTCGGCGATGTCGAAGGCCGCGACCATCTCGTCCAGCGAGAAGATGTCGCGGTCCTCGGAGATCGACCAGCCCAGCAGCGAGAGGTAGTTGAGCAGTCCCTCGCGGAGGAAGCCGCGCTCGCGATAGAGGTTGAGCGAGGACTGCGGGTCACGCTTGGAGAGCTTCTTGTTGCCCTCCCCCATCACGTACGGAAGGTGCCCGAAGGCGGGCGTGGCCTTGGCCAGGCCCAGCTCGGTCAGCGCCTTGTAGAGCGCGATCTGGCGCGGGGTGGAGGAGAGCAGGTCCTCGCCGCGCAGCACGTGCGTGATCTCCATCAGCGCATCGTCGACGGGGTTGACCAGCGTGTACAGCGGCGCGCCGTTGGCGCGGACGATGCCGTAGTCCGTGACGTTCTCCGGCGCGAAGGTCAGCTCGCCGCGTACCAGGTCGGTGAAGGTGATCGGCTCGTCAGGCATCCGGAAGCGGATGATGTGGCTGCGGCCCTCCGCCTCGTACGCGGCGATCTCGCCGTCGTTCAGATCGCGGCACTTGCCGTCGTAGCCCGAGGGCTTCCCGGCCGCGCGGGCCGCGTCGCGACGCTCCTCCAGCTCCTGCGCGGTGCAGTAGCAGGGGTACGCGTAACCCGCCTCGCGCAGCTTCGCCGCCACGTCGCGGTAGATGTCCATCCGCTGCGACTGGCGGTACGGGCCGTGCGGGCCCACCTCGCCCTCGCCGGAGCCGTCGAACGCGACGGGGCCCTCGTCCCAGTCGAGGCCGAGCCAGCGCATGGCGTCCAGGAGCTGCTCGTAGGACTCCTCGGAGTCGCGGGCCGCGTCCGTGTCCTCGATGCGGAAGACGAGGCTGCCGCCGTGGTGCCGGGCGAACGCCCAGTTGAAGAGCGCTGTGCGGACCAGGCCCACGTGGGGGTTGCCGGTCGGGGAGGGACAGAAACGTACGCGGACGTCGTTCGTCGCGTTAGTCACGCTTGATCACCTTGTTGGTGAGAGTGCCGATGCCTTCGATGGTGACGGCGACCTCGTCGCCGACGTTCAGGGGGCCGACGCCCGCGGGGGTGCCGGTGAGGATGACGTCTCCGGGGAGCAGCGTCATGGCCTCCGTGATGTGGACCACCAGGTCCTCGATGGAGCGGACCATCTCGCTGGTGCGCCCGAGCTGGCGCTGTTCACCGTTGACGGTGCACATGATGCCCAGGTCGGCGGGGTCCAGCTCGGTCTCGACCCAGGGGCCGAGGGGGCAGGAGGAGTCGAAGCCCTTGGCCCGCGCCCACTGCTCCTCGCGGCGCTGGGCGTCACGGGCCGTGATGTCGTTGCCGCAGGTGTAGCCCAGGACGACGTCCTTCACGCGCTCGCGCGGTACCTCCTTGCACATGCGGCCGATGACCACGGCCAGCTCGGCCTCGTGGTGGACCTCGGAGGAGAAGGACGGGTAGGTGACGGGGTCGCCGGGACCGCACACGGAGGTGGAGGGCTTGAAGAAGACGACGGGCGCGTCGGGGACCTCGTTGCCCAGCTCCTTGGCGTGCTCGGCGTAGTTCCTGCCGATGGCGACGACCTTGTTGGGCAGGACGGGCGGCAGCAGCCGCACCTTGTCCAGGGGCAGCTTCTGGCCCGAGCGCTCGAATTCGGCGAAGGGGTGGCCCTTGATGATGTCGAGGACGGGTCCGCCCTCGGTATTCGCGTCGCCTTCGACGACGCCGAACGCGACGTTCCCGTCGAGGGAAAACCTTGCGATGCGCACGGGTGCGATGTCCTTTGGTGACCGGAGCCGGGCTGACACCCCAGCGTATTCCACGCCGGGGCGCCACCGTTTTCCGGCCGGGGCACGGGCGTATCGCGTCGCGCGCCGTGCCCGGCACCGGGGGCCCGCTGCCGGGCCCACGGTGTGTGGCAGCCGGGGCCGCGATCAGCGCAGGCGGGCCATCAGCGCGTGCTCGACCAGGGTGATCAGCGCGCTCTTCGCGTCGGCGCGGTGGCGCGCGTCGGTGGTGATGATCGGCGCGTCGGGCCCGATCTGGAGCGCTTCCCTGACCTCTTCCGGCGTGTACGGCTGGTGGCCGTCGAAGCCGTTGAGGGCGATGACGAAGGGGAGGCCCGAGTTCTCGAAATAGTCGACCGCCGGGAAGCAGTCGGCGAGTCTCCGGGTGTCCACGAGGACGACGGCGCCGATGGCACCGCGCACCAGGTCGTCCCACATGAACCAGAACCGGTCCTGGCCAGGCGTACCGAACAGGTACAGGATCAGATCCTGGTCCAGGGTGATGCGGCCGAAGTCCATGGCCACCGTCGTGGTGGTCTTGTCGGCGGTGTGGGACAGGTCGTCGATGCCTGCCGACGCGGAGGTCATGACGGCCTCGGTACGCAGCGGATTGATCTCCGACACGGCACCCACGAAGGTCGTCTTGCCCACACCGAAGC